>NZ_JBUXIM010000002.1:0-68191 GCF_055271665.1 Latilactobacillus parafuchuensis
TGTTGCCTTTAACCAATAGATCTCGTGCTTGGGAATTGATGCAACAAGCATCAGAGATGATGGGCTTTGGTCAACTTCAATTGCCTGAAGTGTTATCGAAAGAGGACAACTTTTCAAATAATTTTGATTTATCAAACAATAGTAATAGTCAATCTGGTGGTGTGGGCGCTAGCAATGCGCTATCAATTATTGCATCGTTATTAACTAATAATGATAGTGGTAACCAGCAGGCAACTGTTGAACAACCGCTTATTCTAGAACTTAATGACGATGTTTTGGGTAGAACTGTTATTAAGGTGATTAATAAAGAAATTAAGCGGACTGGTAAGATTCCGTTAAATATTTAGGAGGGATTGATATTCGTGTCATATTTAAAAATTGGTGGGACAGCGGTTAAAGCGCCGCAGTCTTTTCAGGTAGCAATTCAGGATATTGATGGCAATACAACAAGAAATGCAAAGGGTAATATGAACCGAGATAGGGTCGCTGTGAAACGAAAGCTACAAGTTTCATGGGGGCCTTGTTCTATGGCTGAATCTGCTGCTATTTTTCAAGCTGTGTCCCCGGTATTCGTTTCTGTAACCTATCCTGATCCACAAGATGGAAAAATAGCTACACGAACCTTTTATGTTGGCGACCGAACGGCGCCGACTTATTCATGGAACGCTCAGTTTTCACGGATTGAATGGAAGGGGTTGTCTTTTGATTTTGTTGAGAAGTAAGGAGGGATTATATGCTGAAAGTAAGTGACGCGTTTAATTCAGCGTTTGCAGCGCCGGATAGAGAGCTTCGTGCACGTGTCACGATTGGAAAGACCGTTTACGATAGTGATGATTTAACTAGTATTAATTACGATTCGGGCGCAATGACCGGTGAGCAGTTTTCTATTGGCTCAACCTATATGAACTCGGCAAAAATTACTTTTAGTCACTTAGTTGAAGGTTTGAAACAACTAGATGAAGTATTGCTAGAGTTCGGCATTGTTAAAGCTGATGGGACAACTGAATACGTCAAGATGGGCACATTCATTATTGATGATAAGATTCAGATGGACCGCAACAACAACTCAACAACCATTGAATGTATGGATCGAATGGTGATGCTCGGCGGAGCGTATAAATCAAAGCTGAGTTATCCGGCTACTATTAAATCAGTTGCCGTAGAAATTGCTAATATGGCTGGCGTTAGAGTTAACGATACAAGTTTTGCAAGATTGCCTAACCAATCTATCAATGAACCGATTGGTTATTCCTACCGTGATGCGATTGGGATTATTGCACAATTTGCAATGGGATTTGCATTGTTTGATCGTGATGGCTACCTTGATATTAGAACGCTTGTTGATAGCGAATTTAAAATTGACCCAAGTCAATACTTCCTAAAAGGCCTTGTTAAAAACGAGACCTTTTTTAAGTTGAACGGGATTAGTTGTACGGTTGTGACAACAAGCAAAGATGAGAACGGTAATGAGACATCTAAAACAACAGTATTACAGAGTGGCTCAAGCTCCGGATCTCAAATAAAGTTGGCCAACAATGTTATGACCCAGGATGTTCTTGATCGGATGTATGAATCGCTCAAGTTTACTAACTACTATCCGTTCACATTGAATTGGAATGGAAATCCCGCCGTTGAAGCAGGTGATTGGTTAACGCTAGAAGACATGCAGGGCAATGAGTTTAAGGTGCCGAACATGTCTTACACGCTCACTTTTAACGGTGGGTTAACCGCTAGTTCAAAAGCTGAAACGTCTACTAATTCATCTGTAACCTATAGTTATGGTGGATCTATGAGCAATATTGTTAACGAAATTGGTGGTCGTGAAGGCGCTGAGGGTAATCATATCTATGAAGGAACTGAAGACCAGAAACCACTCTTTCCTAAAGAGGGAGACCTTTGGTATAAGCATGTTGGGCCTGATACTGAGGAGTGGATTTATAAGGATGGCAAATGGGAGTTTCTAACGTCTACCAAACCTGCTACTGATGCTCAAAAGGCTGCCGATGCTGCTCAAAAAGAAGCCGAAGAATCCAAAAAAACGGCTAACGAATCAGTAGCCGCTGCCAATGATGCTGTGGCCAAAGCTGGGTTTGCCAACGACACGGCGACACAAGCTAAATCAGATGCGGCGGCAGCTCAAAAAGATGCTACGGGTGCTTTAAATAGTGCACTTGATGCTCAAAGTGACGCTAGTGCTGCAGTAATCCAAGCATCGTCCGCCGCAGCTGACTCTAAAGATGCTAAGCAAATTGCTGGAGCAGTTAGCCAGAGTTATAAGACGTTAACAGATGGTTCGACTATGACCATTGCTGAGTTAGAGAGTGGATTGGCTGTTAAGTTGACCAAGACTGATTTAGATGGATACGCCACCCAGACATGGACTCAAAATCAGATTAAAATGACTGCTGACGGAATTAACGGCACCATGTCCAGTATCAAGAGTACTGTCGACGGTCAGACAACCAGTATTAATGACCTGAAAGTTGATTCCAGTGGGTTTAAGAGTCAGTTTACAACAGTTAACAATACTCTCGGTAAGCAAACCACTGATATTGGTACCTTGCAAGCCACCTCTAAAGAATTGACTACCGGGTTTAATACGTTAACAACTGATAATACGACTAATAAGAACGACATTAGTCAACTTAAACAGACTGCCACCGAACTTAACAGCACCATGACGACTGTTCAAACACAGGTTCAAAACAGTGCTGTGGGTACAAACCTATTAACAGGTACTAGTAGTGATTTAATTATAGATGACTCGTCTAATACCTCTCAAGGTTGGAAATATTGGCCTGTATATGATGGTCTAATTGCGGGATATGTATACACCTTTAGTTCCGAGGTATCTGTTGTGGGAACAGCTACTTCTATTGATGTTCGTTCGTATAATCCAACTACTGGAATAGCTGATATTGACTCTTATACCACGTTTCCTATTGTTGAGGGCAAAATATCAGGATTGGTAAAGCCTAAAGATGGATATACTGATTTATTAGTTTATGCAGGTAATTCTGGAAATACGCACGGAAACAAAGTAACGTTCCATCACATGAAGTTGGAAAAAGGAAGTATAGCTACTGATTGGTGCCCTAATCCAGCTGATAATGCTACGGTTACTGCTCTCTCCAAGCTTTCTCAAACTGTTGACGGTATGCAATTTGATATTTCCAAGAAAATTGAGCAGAAGGATCTTAATGGCTATGCCACGCAAACGTGGACACAGTCGCAGATTAAGTCCACTGCTGACCAGATTAATCTGAGCGTGTCGAAGGTACAGACCAATCTGGATAATACGCAAATTGGTTCACGGAATTATATAAAAGGCTCCAATGTGCCAATTCATATTACGGGTATCTGGCATACTGAAAGCAACGGCATTTCCGTGCCTAGCTGGTACGCTTCGATACCTAGCTTGATTGGCAAAGCCGACGGTGATTGGGTTGTAAGTTTTGATATTAGTGGACTAGAAGGTCATGTCCCAACATCGGTTACAGTTGGTTTTGCTGACCCAAAATCAACTGCAAATAATAGAGCTATGGGTGATTTTACCGTATCGAAAACTGGGCGCGTAGTCGCAAAAGTTAACTTGGATTCCATAAATAATGACTGGACTTCAGTTTTAATTTATTCAAACTCAGGTCAATGGTTTGGGTCACAGGATAAAAAAGCCGATATTAGTCGTTATCAGATTGAAAAAGGCAAGGTTGTAAGTGATTGGAAGCAGGCTAACGAAGACAACGCTAGCGAAGTTGAATTTAGTCAACTGCAATTAACCGTAAACGGCATCCAAGGCACAGTACAGAATAAGGCTGACCAGTCGCAAGTCACGCAACTGGCTAATCAAATCACTAGTACGGTTAGCCAACTGGGGACCCCTAACTACGTCTATAATCCGGGCTTTGCTGGAAGCAGTGCAGACGGGTGGTGGCTTAGTGAAGTCTATTATATGTCGAACAATGACGTCTCAGCCAAAGATGGTGTGACAGCCTTGGGTATTAATTTAAACAACGTAGGTACGTCCGGAACAACAACGTTTAAAACGGCCATCAGCAAACGCATGCCTTATAGCGGCGACTTATCACAACCAATTTCGGCAAGTGTTAATATTCGTACGTATGAGGTTACGGGAGATGTTCGATTCTTTTTCACGATTGAAACATTTGCGGACTTAACCAGTGGTCGTGTTGAATACTTTAGTTCAAACGAGATAACAGGAGCTCAAAGCGGTTGGCGCACCTTAGCCAACTTAAATGCTAAACCAACTAAGCCGTTTAAATATGTTTCTATTGCATATCAAGTCGCTTTTTATGGCGTTGCATCAGCCCATGCCATGTATTCAAAACCAATGATGAACTTTGGGCCTACGGTTGCGCCATACACAGATAGTGGTATATCTGCATCTCAAATCACGCAACTGTCCAATGACATTAACTTACGTGTTCAAAAAGGCGACGTAGTCAACCAAATCAACATCAGCCCTGAAAGCATCTTAATTGCTGGTCAAAAAGTCCACATCACGGGGCAAACGTCAATTGATAACGCGGTGATTAAAGATGCGATGATTGCAGACATTAAAGCCGATAAGATTACAGCCGGCACGCTTAATGCTGCTAACGTTAATGTGATTAACCTCAATGCTAATAACATCACGACTGGGACTATTAAGGGCGCCAATCTATCCATTAATTTGAACAGCGGTGAGATTTTATTTCAAAAAGGCGCTATTAGGTCAACCAATGGCAATCTAAACATCGATATCAGCCAGGGTACAATGGCGGTTACCAACCAGTACAAAAGTGGTTTTTATTTTGAAGATGGCAAGCTTGTTTTAAATAACGGCTGGTTGAACGGCATTCGCAACCCGCCTAAATATGGGTCGCTTGAATACAACGCCAATATCTTCACTGTTAACGGCTTAGCTATTAAAGGAACAGAAGGCGTGACGATTGGGACACCAGGTTACAATCCATTAGCAATGTTCTCGTCAGTTAATGAATCTGGGATTGCAATTGACAAAAAACATCTAGAAATAGGAAGTGTTGGCCCAACAATAATTAGTTCTGGCAATAGATTCTTTATGAATCTATTGACGCAGTCGCCTTTTATTGCCGTTGGGACAACAACGGATGGTAGTTATATGACTACTAGTGATCCTGGATCTCGAATTTCTTTATACGCAGAGTATGTACACATACCATCTGCTTACTGGCAGACGGCCAGTGCTTCAGCAAATTTACGCATTTCCGCAGACGGCGCGCTAGTCCGGTCTACATCAGCATCTAAATATAAGACTGACATCGTACGTACGAATAAATCAGATTACGGCGATAAGCTGTTAAATCTACCAACAGCAACATGGACTGATATTGCCGAGACTAAACGTTATCGAGATGATCCAGTTAATCAGATTAAACCGACGCGCAATTTTGGTATGATCGCCGAAGATTTGGCTGATGCTGGGCTTGAAATGCTGGTTGTCCGTGGGGCAGATGGCGAACTTGAAGGGATTAATTATGACCGTATCGGGCCGGCTTTAATCCCAGTAATTGCTAAATTAAAAAATGAAGTTGAAACACTAAAACAACAATTGGAGGCAGAAACAGCATGACAAAAACACTTACATTTAAAAACGGAGAACTAGCAGCAATCGGCAACTTTTTAGGGACTTTAAGTCTTAAAAATAAGGCTAGTCGCGGTCGCACTAAACTAATCAAGTTGATTTCAGCAAAAAATGATGAATATGTCGAAGAGCGAAAGGATGTGCTTGAACCGTTCATCAAGAAAGATGAAGCTGGCAACAGCGTAGAAGGCGACACTCCGGGGTCGGTTGTTCTGATTGAGGAGAAAACTGGTGAAGCAAATGCTGCTATCAATGAAATTGATAATGAGTCTGCGGTTATTGAGTTTACAGAATACAACGAAAAAATGAAGGCACTCTATGATGACATCGCTGACTATCCAACCGAATTTAGCAATCAAGATGCGGCGGCGTATGATTTATTAATGGACCAACTAGAATCAGCATTCGAAAATGAAACGGAGGAAACAAAATAATGAATATTAAAAAGACAGCTTTAACTTATAATTTCGACGGGGAGGGAAATACCACATCTATTACGGTTAGTTTGTCGGGCAATGAAGGTGCGGACTATTTAAACGCCAACATTCAAGTAACGCCTGAAGACTTAACTAGTGGGCAAACCTTTGATAATTTAACTATGAAGGACATTACAACGATTGCGCGGAAGAAACTGGCTAAGGCTACGGCGGTTAAAGAATAGAAGGAGGAATAGCATGGTTTGAGCAACGATAAGGATGATTTAAACGTAACAGAGATGCTAATTGACATTCGGGAGCGGTTAGCCCGCGTCGAAGAAAACACTAGCAATCTTGATTCAACGGCAATCAAAGCTAGTAAGGCCTATTCGATTGCTAAAGAAAATCAAAAAGATATTGAAGATTTAAATGATAGATCTAAGTGGACTCAAAGGACAGCTATTACAGCTATCTTGATCCCGATTGGTCTTTTTTTATTTGAAAAATTAATAGGAGGGTAATTAATGATTAAAAAAGTAGATTGGCATTCAAAAGTTTTATGGACATCACTCACAGCGCTGTTGATTGTACTGATTCAGCAGATTGCTAAAGTGTTCGGCTTTGAATTCAGCAACGACATGGCCGGCCAGATTCAGGGCATCGTCAACACGGTGCTCACAATCTTAGGCTTAGTCGGCGTCATCTACGACACCACGAAGGGAGATTCAAATGAAAAAATTAAATAAACTAGTGGTCGCCTTTGGGGCGGCTATTTTATTTGCATCAACAACTATGATTGGCGGGGCGCAAGCCTATTCGATCGACAACACATATCAATTAGGTGCCAATGAAGGATCGTCGTATAAAACGACTAATAACTATGTAATTCTGCATGATGTCGGTACCGAATCAAAAGCGTGGGAAAACGCCAGTTATTTAAAACGTGCTTGGCTGTCTACACAATCCTATGTGCAGTATTATGTTGGTGACGGCGGTAAGGTTTATTCTGGTGGTGCAGAAGGCTATCAGGCATGGGGTGCCGGATCAGTTGCTAATGCCAGTTCGCCGGTTCAAATTGAATTAGCCCATACATGGGACGCGAATCAGTTTGCCAAAGATTATGCAGCTTATGTTAATCTAGCCCGCAACAGCGCGTTGAAATACGGTATCCCACTAACGCTTGATGGTTCAGGCAACGGCATCAAAACGCATCTTTGGGTGACGAATAATCTATGGGGTAACCACAGTGATCCTTACGGTTATCTAGCACGGTTCGGCGTTACAAAAGCTAAGTTAGCGCAAGATTTGAAGACAGGATTGCCAGAAAATGGCAGTGGCAGCTCGGTAACCACACCAGTTAAACCAACCGAACCGACTAAGCCATCAACGTCAAACATTCCTGCCGGTTTCACACCTGAAATTGGCACGTTTATTAATGGCGATACCGAAATCATGGATCGTGTTGGTGGTGCTTCTGTTTACAACACTCGTGGCGAATATTTGAAACCTTATGGTGCTTGGAAATACGATAGCTATAAACGTATCGGTAACTTGGTTTGGATTCATCAAACATTTAAAGGCATGCAAGTTTACATTCCAGTACGCCAAGGCTCAGTCGCTTGGGGGACATTTAGATAACACTTATAAAAATGCTGGTAAAGTTGTAAGTTACCTATAACGCCGTCGAAGTGTTGCTTTGTCGGCATTTGCTTAAAAATAAGTATGTATTTTGTAATATTTAGGAATCATACAAAAAGCCCTCGTTTGAGGGCAGTAGATAATATTATTGATGAGTTCCGATATTAATATTGCCGAATAACTTAATACAGTAAATTGCGCTAAGCCCAACAAGGACGTATACAATACGAGAAATAATAGCTGCTTGTCCGCCGAATAACATAGCGACTAAATCGAATTTGAATAGGCCGACTAGTAACCAGTTTAAACCGCCAACGATTAACAAAGTAAGAGCAATGTTGTCTATAGTTTTCATACTTAACACCTCCTTTACTAACTTTAAAATAACATCCTCAGAGAGATGGAACAATATAATTGCTTATAGTGATTGTTTCTAGAATATGAATGATTTTGAGTGGAAAATTTAACGTACGTATATTGTTGTTTAATTAGCAATAAGGTACAATTAAGGTATTCCAATAAACTCCCCCAAAAGTTTAATGGTTAGCCTTCATCCTTACGGATGGGGGCTTTTTTTGAATTTAAATTAAGAATAAATTGACAGAATTACACAAAAAACAAGACGTTAACAATTATCGGACCACGTTAAAATAAAAAGCCCTAACTCACTTAATCGGTGGGTTAGAGCTGTTTTTTTATTATCCACTTATATTACCGAGTAAACTCTTCAAGAGATTCCATTTGAGTAACGAGGCTATCGAACCAAAAATTCGCTAGTATCTCATTCTTGAATTCTAAAGTGAATTTATTTGTTCCTTCTATATTAATAGACGGTCCAGATAACTCAATAAATAATCCGAGCGATTCAATCTGCAAAACTTCCATTTCTATCACCTCAAATAATATTACGTTAATCAATCTGTTTCCCATCAACAAACAAACGATTTTCGATTTTAGCCTCCGTTAGGACGTTGTCCCATGATCCAAATAGTTTAATAGCCTTTGCCCACCTTGGATAATCCATCCGGGTGGGTATTTTTTTATTTTTAATTGCTATTTGTTGAATCTCGTGTATAACGTATTGTCGAACGATAGGCGTATCACCTTTAAGTTGAACAGGTTCAAGTCCGGCCATTATTATTGCATCGGTCCAACTTCCAAACAAATAGTAGCTTGCATGTGTGTTAAACGATCTTTGAGTGGGGATAATTCCAGTTTCTGCATATCGTTTTTTTATTTCTTCTATAAAAGTTTGTTGGGTATATTTCCCCTTAATCATCCAGTTGTTGAAGCCTTTTGTACTTTCGGACATTATTGACCATTCCAATCGTTTAATAATGAAAATATTCGTGGACTGCCATTGAAATGGTGATTGTCTTAGCGATTATTGCATTGCTGATATTGTTGATTGCCCCTAATTTAATGCAACAAAAAAATCGGGCGGAACAAAAAACGGATACGGCTTTGGTCACGACCATTCAAACCCAGGTCGAACTTGCGAAGGAGGAGGGCAAAGGTAATCCAACGATGGCCGATTTACGTGAGAAGGATTTTTTATCAGATGCGCAAGTGGAACATGCCAAAGATCGGGGGATTGTCATCAAAAATGGGATTGTTAGTCAATCTAAACCATAAGAATAGGGCGTTTACCTTAATTGAAACGTGTGTCGTACTCACGATAGTCGTTGGTTTAACCTGGTTGCCGGTTCAACAGTATCAGCAATTTCAAGCGCGGCAAGCGGAACGTTTGTTTTTTCAAGAATTTGAAACAACTTGGCAATCGATGCGTCAATATTTAGCGACTGAATCAGATAGTGTCGTGATTAAAATGGATCCAGAACATTATTGGATTCGTTTTAGTGTGACCCGTCAAAAACAATATAGTTGCCAGTTAACGATTCCGAAGACGTTAAAATTAAACGCTGGTCAATGGCATAAATTAAAACTAGATCATAATCGGGGTGTCAAACCGCACACTTTGACGTTTAATTCGCTAATTGATCAGCATCGATATGAGTATAAAATTCAAATGATGTGGGGGATGCTACACGTTTAAAAAGCAGAGAGCCTTTATTTTATTAGAACATATCGTGGCGTTGACACTTTTACTGGTCAATAGTGTGGTTTTAACGACCTGTTTACAACAACAGCGCCAAAGCTTACTGCAACGGCGCAATCAAGCTGATCTTAATGCCGTGTTAAAACTAGCGACCGTTCAATTGGCATCCGGACAAAGCGTTGCTACGGATTGGCAATATCATTCAAAATGGTATCAATGTGCACGAGAAAATGATTGGATTCGTATTCAAGAGAAGAAGACAGGTGACGTAATTGAAATACATTGGACAAGTGACTAAGACTAGGCCGGCTTTTACACTAATTGAAATGATTGTTTCATTAGTCGTTTTGATTCTTTGTACAGAATTATTATTGGTCAGTACACGGTTATTAGGTCAGATGACAAAGTTGGCCAACAGCGAACAACAAAATATTAACTGGCAAATTGGGATGGTCCAGCTGGATCGTTTTTTAGAGCAATCCCAGTTTGTTAAATTTAAAACGGATGAAGATCAAATCAAAATGATCTTTAAAAAGCAGGAACCGGATAATATCTATCACCTAAAAAAAGTGAAACAGGAACTAGTTGTTGTCAGTCAAGCCGAAGGGTATATGCCGTTAATCGGGCAACTTAAGCAGATTCAATTTGACTACGATGAACCTAATTTGAAGTTGAAAGGCACGTTTCAAAACGGGAAGGTTTATCAACACCGCTGTTATTTAGAGAAGGCCTATGCGCAATAAACGGCCGGCAATCGCCTTATTAAATGCGGTTTTGCTTTTGAGTGTGACGGCAGCCTTATTATTAATCGTTACGCGTAGTTATCGTCAGCAAGTATTGACATACACCCGGCTAACGCATTATTATCAAGCGCAGAGCTTAGCAAATTTAACGCAATCAATGGCGAAAAAAAAGCGGATAAAAGGGTTAAAGACAACGCTTGGGACAACTCGAATTAATTGGCAAACCCGACAAATTACCGTCCTGTTAGACAGTGGTTATCAAAAACAGTTTCGATTGAGGGGTGAAACAGAGTCGAAATAAAAATACTATTTGATAAAGCGCTTACTATCGACTATACTACTTAATATAACCATCTGTATTACTTGCTTTGCCGTTGGATTACCGCTAAAATATAACAGGAATCTAATGAATAGAGGTGGCTATTTTGCCTAAGAGTGCTGTAGAAAGTTTGTTTGATCAATTGGATCAGACAACAACATTAATTGAACAGAATTTGGAAACAACTTATTTGGATGCACTCACTGAATCCATCGCCAACATTGCCGATGGTGGGCGGGTCAAAGTGGTTGACGGCTTACCTGATCAACAGACAGTGCGTCAGTTGACTGCGTTGTACGCCGAAATCAATCTTAAACAATATGATGCGGAATTGATTCGTCAAGCAATCCAATTAGTCACGCTAAAAGGACTACGCCAAGTTAAAGTTGAACCCAATAAACAGATGACGCCTGATGCGATTGGTTATCTAGTCGCTTATCTAGCTGAAGTTTTCAGTGGCGGGACCGCCTTTAAGACGATCTTGGACCCAGTTGCCGGAACGGGGAATTTATTAACGACGGTCATGAATCATTTGCAAAGTATCACCAAGCAAAAGATGCGTGGGTTTGCCGTTGATAACGACGACAGTTTGTTGGAGATTGCTGGGATTAGTAGTGAATTACAACAGCTAGACACGACGTTATTTCATCAAGATGCGATTGAACCTTTGTTGGTTGAACCCGTGGGACTAGCAGTCGCTGATCTACCGATTGGCTTTTACCCGGTTGATGAACGCGCCCAGGATTTTGAAACCCGTGCGCAAACCGGTCATTCATATGCCCATCATTTGTTGATTGAACAGACGATGCATTATGTCCAAGACGGTGGCTTTGGCTTCTTCTTAGTGCCCAATGTGATTTTGGAGACTGACGAAGCGAAGCAATTGGTGAAATGGGTGACTAAGCATGTTTATCTGCAAGGTTTATTGAGTTTACCAGCTAATCTGTTTAAAACGAAAGAGGGTCAAAAGGCCATCTTAATTTTACAGAAACAGGGTGCTGGGGCCCAACAAGCTAAACAAATTCTTTTAGGTGAGTTTCCAAATTCAAATGATCAAAAGTCGTTTGCCGATTATCTACAGAAAATTCGGACATGGCATCAAGAAAATTTAGTATAACTCATATAGAAAAGGTGATTAGATGTCAAAAGTATTAGCAATTAACGCGGGTAGCTCAACCTTAAAATGGCAATTATTTATTATGCCAGAAGAAAAAGTCGTCGCTAAAGGGATGGTTGATCGTTTAGGGTTAACCGATTCTGTTTTCACGGTTAAATACGGGGATGGTCAAAAATTCTCAATGACTCAAGATATCGAAACCCAAGATTTGGCTGTTGAATTATTGTTACAAAAGTTAATTGAATTCAAAATCATCGCAGACTATGCCGAAATTAGTGGGATTGGTCATCGAGTGGTTGCTGGTGGCGAAGAGTTTAAAATGTCAGCAGTCATCAACGAAGACTCACTCAAACGGATTGAAGAATTATCTGAATATGCGCCATTACACAATCCTTCAGAAGCCCGCGTAATTCGCGCCTTCCAAAAGGTATTGCCGAATGTACCGCAAGTCGCTGTTTTCGATACCTCATTCCACACAACAATGCCAGAAGAAAACTACCTATACAGCTTGCCACTAGAATACTATCGCAAGTATGGGGCTCGTAAGTATGGGGCACATGGGACTAGTCACCGCTACGTCTCACAACGCGCTGCAGAAATGCTGGGTAAACCACTTAAAGAGCTTAAGATGATTACGATGCATTTAGGTAGTGGTGTTTCAATGACCGCTATTAAAGATGGCAAGTCATTAGATACATCGATGGGCTTCACGCCACTGGCTGGGTTGACGATGAGTACCCGTTCAGGCGATATTGATCCGTCATTAGTGGCTTTCTTGATGGCAAAATTAAACATCAAAGAACCATCTGAAATGATTGATATTTTAAATAAAAAATCAGGGATTTACGGTATTTCAGGGTTATCACCTGATATGCGTGATTTAGAAAAAACCCGTGATGAACGACCTGAATCTCAATTAGCGATTGATATTTTTGTTAACCGGATTATTAAGTATGTTGGTTCATACGTGGCCATCATGGGTGGTCTAGACGTCTTGGTGATTACCGCTGGGATGGGCGAAGGTGATATCGTGATGCGTCAACGAATTGGTGATCGTTTAGGGTACTTCGGTGTTCAAGTTGATCCAGAACGCAACAACGTGATGGCACAAGAACGGATTATCAGTACCGATGATTCCAAAGTCAAAGTATTGTTAGTCCCAACGAACGAAGAAGTCATGATTGCCAGAGATGTGGTCACATTAAGTAATCTTTAAAATATGAAAGGTAGCAAACTGCTACCTTTTTTTGATGGAGGCAGTAATGAGTAAATTCGCAATATTTTATGGTTTATTAGCAGTTGGATTATTAATTGTCTGGCTTTTTGCACAAGTCAAAATGGTCTATCGCGCTAAAAGCAATCGGTTGTGGCAAGCGATGATGACAATTGCAGCGATTGTTTTGTGTGGGGTGACATTAGTTGTGATGGGCGATTTAAGTGATAAGGTGACCGGCTTAGGGTCGGCTTTGATTTTACTAGTCTTGGCATTCTGGCCGAAAGGACTAACGAAAACTAGCGTGGTTGCCAACGTCAATACAATTCGGCAATTTGCAGCAATTTCAAAGATCGAAGTAACCCCGATTGATAACATCATTGAATTAAAGTTTTTTGCGGGTGAGATGCAAATCACCAAATTAAAATTTAAAGTGGCGCAAAAAACGTTGGTTGCCTTTTTACAAGCCCGGATGCCTAAGAAACGTTTAGTGATTAATAAGGGCTAGGTCTTTTATCTAAGTCGAATTTATGCTAAAATATGCTATGCGTCATATATCGGGGACGTTACGGATTCGACATGTGTAGGTGAGCGTGAGTCGCACTTCGTAGGTTACGTCTACGTTAAAAACGTTACAGTTAATTATAACTGCAAACAATAACAATTCTTACGCTGTAGCTGCCTAAACACCAGCATAGCGTGATCCGCCTGACTTTACCTAAGGGTTAGATACGGGTCTCAAATTAATTAGGTTACGTTAAACGTTGCCGCTTGAGGGGTTTAAAAGAGATTTGCAAGCTAGTTGGATCATACTAGCCTTTGTCAAATGGCGTTTTGATTCAGCGAAATCCCAAATAATTTGACTATGAGTGTAGAAGCTGGCGTGGCAATGCGCATGGACGCGGGTTCAACCCCCGCCGCCTCCATTTTGTAACATTTTATAAGTCTTTTTAAAGACATAATAATAGACTAGGAACGCTACCGTAACAGCGTTCCTAGTCATTTTTTTATTTATTGGAAAATCTATAAAAAAGTATGAAATTTAATAGTCTGCACACCTTTCGCACACCTTTTATAATTCATTGAGTGCCTTTAACGCCTTGGAAGTTTCGACTTTTGAAGCAGTGTCTAACAAGTGAGAGTACACTTTTTCCGTGACTGAAATATCCTTATGACCAATTCTTTTCGAGATATAGAAAATATCCACACTTTTTGAAAGTAAATAGGAAACGTGACTATGACGCAAAGAATGAAACGTATAGTTTTGAGAGAATTCAAGTCTGCTTTCAAGTGACTTAAGTAATTTATTTACGGCGCTATTAGAAGGGATTTCACGCCGGTTATTTCTAAATACCAAATTGTACTTATCTCGGTATCCAATTTTTAGATAATATTGTTGCTGCTCAATTTTGAGCTGATGAAGAGGGGTTAGAAGCTCTTCAGTAACATCGATCATTCTGATGGAAGATTTATTTTTAGTAGGAGCAAAACCAGTTTTAAATTTGTAGTCCCATGTTTTGTTAATGTTTATCTTTTTTTCTTTAAATTCTATATCGTCCCAAGTTAACCCAACGATTTCTGAATATCGTGCACCAGTTAGTATTCCGGTTAGAATGATATATTTACCAGTCGCTTTTAGGTTTAATTCTTTTAATACAACTTCTTTAAGAGCAGAGAAGTCTTTGACCTGCATAAACTTATCAGTTTCTTTTTTGCCATCATTACCATCGATTGCAGCACCGTGGGTGAAGTCTGAGTATATAAGTCTATCGTCAAGGGCTGTTTGTACCATCGCCCTAATGTAACCATTTAATTTCCTGACCGTGGTTTTAGATCGTTTGCCGTCTTTTTTCTCAAATGTCCGATTAGTATAATCGTTTAAGAATTGTTGATACTCTGTTTTAGTTATTTCTCTTAACGGTCTGTTCGCAAAATATGTTTCAATTACTTTTAAAATAATCGGATAACGTGATTCGGTAACCTGAGTATGCTTACCAACTTTATAGATGTTGAACCATTGGTCTAAATAATCGTAAAAAGATATATTGTTATTACTAAGATTGACGCCGGTATATTTCTTACTCTCCAAGTCGTTAGCATATACTTCGGCAGCCCGCTTAGTTTTGAAGCCCTGTTTATTCTTAGATTTACGTTTTCCATTTTCCTCGAAATAGACCCTAACAGCCCATGAACCTTGTTTTTTATATACCTGCGCCATTGTAAAATCCTCCCATTTTCTGTAAAATAGGTACACAAAGAGCGTTACGCTAATGCGTACCTTTTCGTTTAGCACATCCATTACTTTGGCGAGTGGGGGATGTGCTATTTTTTATTCCATAAATTCAGCTTTTTGACCAACGAACTCTTCCAATGCTTTTATTTTCTTACTTGGGTTCATTATCGAAACTACTGATAGCTTCAAAGTAAATATTTCCGAATTCTCTAAGTCTTTCAAAACCAATGTTACCGGTTTTGCTTCATGATTAGTTGTAGTTAAAGCTTCTTTTGTCGTAGATACTTTTTTACTAGTAGCGCCGCCAATGACTGCTCCAGGAACTCCGGCTATTGCACCACCGACTATTGCTCTACCAACGACATTTTTTGATTTTGTAATAGTTTGTTCAGGCTTCACGGTTATTGTAGTTGAACTATATCCACCTGAGTAGAAACCATCTAAACTATAGGTGCCAGATAGTAGCCCTACATCAGGTTTAATATCTTCGAAAGAAAAAACGTCATTATCTTTATACATGTAAGCATTTGCATTGATTGTATAATCATTATTTAATGCAATTATGCTGATGTAATGTTTGTTATGATCCGGATGTTTACGCATCAAATTATCACCAGATGATTCTTGTTCATTATCTTTAGCGTTAGCGCGTTTTACTAGTAAAACGATTCCTAGAATAATAACTAATACTAAAATTACATACCCCACAAATACTCCTCCAATTATGTTAAACTGTATTTGTGGTTGTTGCTTGTTTGTATTCGGAGCAACATTATATAACTGGCGTCTTACTTCTTGCGGGAGTGGGCGCCTTTTTTGTTGCAAAAACCTAGTTAGGAATCGCACCCAACTAAAGCCACTAGGCTAGACGGTAACCGTGTAAACAACGACTTTTCCAACGATATTAACGTTGCTCATGTTGTCGTATAAATAATTTATTGGCATAAAATCTTTATTGAGACTATCCGGACTAAACGTGATTATGCCATTTATAGAATCATTATAGAAACGTTTAACGGCCATGCCTGCACCATCTCGGAACACAACGATGTCGCCATTACATAATTCTGAAAAATCATCAAAGCGTTTAACCGCGATAAGAGAACCATCGGGGATAATTCTATTCATTGATTCACCATTGATGTAGGTAACGAATATATTTTTGTCTCCAGCGTATTTGCCCATAACCACATCAGATAGACCAATCGTTTCAACGTCATTTGAAGTGAAGGGATCTACATCGTTTAGAAGACCCGCCGATAACCTGGCATTAAAGAAATTATATTCGTTTATGCCTGACACAAAAGTTTTCTCTGAATGGTCAACCGTTAGGTATGAGAGACTAATGTTATAATGTTCAGCGATTTTCTGTAAAGAACCTGAACGTGGCATTTTTTTACCATGCTGCCAGTCTGAAACGGTTGAAAAAGCAACGCCAAGTTTAGTCGACAGTTCAGTTAGGTTCTCACCGCGTGAGTCCATTAATTTATTTAAATTGTTAGCGAAAATTTCCGTAATATCTTTTGTCATTCTATTTTCCCCGTTTTCTAAAAAAGAAAATTTCTTTTCGATTTAACAAAACCTATACTATCATATAGACGAAAAAATGTATACTAATTTCGTCTTATTTTTTCGTTTTTAGAAAAAAATGTGTTGTTTTTTCGTTTTAAGCGTGATATATTAATTTATGTCGAAAGGAGGTGCTCAAATGATTAACGTAATTCCAATTAATGCAAAACATACTTTAAAAGATTTGAGAGTTAGATCGGGTCTTTCTCAAGAAAACGCGGCACAAAAATTAGGTGTTACCGCACCAACATTAAGACGTTGGGAAAGTGACTCTGCTGATTTACCATACAGTGTTGTGGAAAAAGTCGAAGATGTGTACGCGATTCCTAAAGATTATATTTTTTTTGGAACAAACAACGCTTTTAGCGAAAAACTAAAGGAGGGCTAACCAATGGCAACACTAATTTTAGATATTAAAAACGTTCCAATTGAGTTGAAAGATAAAGTTGTGATCGAAAGTAGCGAGTACGACAGACTTAAGCAACGCGCTGATTATGATTGTTGGTGGACTACTAAGGACCTAAAGCAAAGATATGGGCATGATTTAAATTGGTTTAAAACTAAAATTCTGTATCGTCCCGAATTCAAGAATGTTTTAGCGACTTGCGTAATCGAACCGAGTGGTTCGGGGAAAGGAGGGTGGCAATTTGAACCAACTAAGTTTAGCCGATTCATGCGAGAACAATTCCACGAAATCGGAAAGGGATTTTAAGCAATATAAAAAGGCTGCCGACAACTGGTACTGGAATCAGGCACAGATTCAATTGCGCCTAACACAGATGCACAGAAAGGACAAAAATCATGAATAAACGAATTGCAAAGAAGTATTTAAGCGCGGAAGAGCAGACGGTTATTGAACTGTTCAGAAGCTGCGATGAGATAAATTTCTGGAGGTTCAATGACACCGTTAAAGAAGCGACTAAGTTCGTTAGTACATTGGGGCATCCTGGTTTTGGCGAAAACGATGGGTCTCATTGGCTTGAAAATAGAACAAGAAAAATTAAAGTCGCTGCTTTTCTAAAGGGTGGCAGATGGTATGAATAAAAATCTATACCTAACAGCGGTAATCAGTCTGTTATTAGGTCTCTACACGCCTAATTGGTGCCAGATGCCAGCAACGCTATTGATTGCTGGGTCATTAATCACCTATGTGGGAGTCTACCATAAGGAGTTCTTTTAAAATGAATGAAAAACCAGAACCAAAGCTAATCGGTTACGACTACAAGGGCCATGAAGTCTACGATTATGAATCACGAATTCTATTCGATGGTCACATAATCCGTGAAGGAGACGAACGTGACTTTCTATTGACTTTTGGAGGTGAGGCCCTTGATTGAGCACAAAAAAAGCGCTAATCGCGGCAACGATTAACGCAGAGAACAAAACAAATTATACAAAAATTATAACACTGGAGGCACAACATGGCTAGCATCTATAAATTAGCTGGCGACTTCGCACAGCTTCAACAATTAGTTGAAAGTGGCGAAATCGATGAAACGCAAACAGCGGACACATTCGACGCAATTAAAGCCGACTTAGAAACAAAGGCCGTTAATTCAGGCTATGTGGTTAAAAACCTAGAGGCTGATGTGGAAGCACGAGCAGAAGCAATTAAACAGTTATCTGAACGCAACAAAAAAACTAAAAAAGCAATCCTTGCAATCAAGCAGCGTGCTATGTATGCAATGGAAACAGCCGACATCAAGAAGATTGACGATCCGATTATGCCAGTACGGATTAAAAATAATCCAGAAAAGGCAGATGTAATTGATGAAAAAAATATTCCAGCTTTCTACTTTAGACAAAAATACGAATTGGACAAGGCTAAGTTGAAAGCTGACTTAAAAGCCGGTAAGCCAGTTACAGGTGCGAAATTAACGCGAGAAACCAGAATCGAATGGGGGTAATTAGATGGCAATTCATTCATTAAAAGATACTAATAAGACTGATTTATTTAGAGCCATGATTTATGGCAAACCTGGTATCGGTAAGACTAGCGCAGCAAGATTTCTAAAAGGTAAAACCTTGGTGATTCCGTTTGACAACTCTGAAAAGGTATTGAGTGGTACTAATATTGACGCCGAAGAGTTCGACAAGGCTAATCCATCAAAAGAGCTCAACCGTTTGTTAACCGAACTGCCCAAAGAATTAAACGGCTATTCAAACCTAGTATTGGATAACGTTTCATCACTAGAAAAGTCTTGGTTCATTGAACAGGGACGTAACTCTAAGAGTGGCATTCGTAACGAGTTGCAAGATTATTCTGGCTGGACTAACTACTTTATTCGCGTGATCGACGCGTTCTATAAATTACCAGTCAACATTCTTGTGACTGCTTGGGAAGACCAATACGAAGTGACCTCAATGACTGGGCAACAATTTAATCAGTATTCACCACAATTAAGGACTAGTGTTCGTAGCACATTTATGGGGCTGACTGATGTTGTGGGGCGCATGATGCTTAATCCGGACACACAAAAACGGGGCGTTATTTTAGAAGGCGACGACGGTATTTTTGCCAAAAACCGACTAGATAACCGCAAGGCCACACCGATTGAAACCTTATTTGATTGGGGTGAATCAGATGTACCAACTGCACCCGTATCAAACGAAACTAGTCAATGACGCTCGTAAGGAGTTAGCGGCCGGCAATAAGTCATGCCTGTTAGTTAGTCCGGCTGGCAGTGGTAAGTCGGTGGTGATTGCTGAAATAGCCAGATTGACAACTTTAAAAGGCGGACGAGTAATGTTTATGGTCCACCGACAGGAATTAATCAATCAGATTATGGAGTCGTTTAAGGCTAACTCAGTCGATTTAAATCTATGTACTGTAATGACTGTCGGCAAGATTCGTAATCGCTTAGACAGCTTGCCAGTGCCAAATTTAATCATTACAGATGAAACGCATCACAGTTTAGCCAAAACTTACCGTGATATTTATGAACACTATGCAAATGTGCCACGGTTAGGATTTAGTGCGACACCATGGCGATTGAATGGCAAAGGGCTAGGGGATGTCTATGATGCAATGATTGAAGGTCCAGACGTGCAATGGTTGATTGATAATCATTACTTAGCGCCGTTTGATTATTACTCTGTCAATTTAATTGATGAAAGTAAATTAAGTAAGAGCAGTACAGGTGATTACTCTAATAAGTCTATTGATGAAGCTGTTGGTCATACGATCTATGGCGATGTGATTAAGACCTATCGAGACAAAGTAGACGGGCAACAAGCGATTGTTTATGCCCATAGCATTGCTTTTAGTAAGCAGATTGCACAGCAGTTTAGAGATGCAGGTATTAACGCCGCACATTGCGACTCTAAAACACCACAAAGAGAGCGTGACAAGATAATGACCGATTTCAAAAAAGGAACATTAAAGGTGTTAAGTAATTGTGACCTCATTTCTGAAGGATATAACGTACCTGATTGCAGCTGCGTCATCATGCTACGACCGACCGAATCATTAGTATTATTCATTCAACAATCAATGCGGTGTATGCGATTTAAGCCAGGCAAGCAAGCCACGATTATTGATCATGTGGCTAACTACACTAGATTTGGTTTGCCTAACACACCACATAAATGGACATTGGCAGACCGCGAGAAGAAAAAGAAATCAACTAATACAACAGTTGATACGCCAATCAAACAATGCGCGTTTTGCTTTGCAGTAATTCCGGCGCAATCAAAAAACTGTCCATTATGTGGACATGAAGTCGAGGTTGTTCAGACTGAAATTAAAGTTGATGAAACAGCACGGATTGAAAAGATCGAGAACAACTTTCGGCTTCAAGCTGATTATATTGTGACTAAAAAAATAAGTGAATTAAAAAGTTATGAAGAACTAAAGGCTTACGCAAAAGCCCGCGGATACAAGCAAGGCTGGATTTATTTCCAAGCCAAAAATAAAGGATTAATTAAAGGAGCGAAATAACAATGGCATTTTTAACAACAGACTACAAGGAAAACAAATCAAACGATTACGGTGTATTACCAACAGGGAATTACGAAATGATTATTGCGAAAGCACAAGAAACAGCAACTAAAAATGGCGCTGAATCATTACAACTTGATTTAATCGTCCGAAACGATTTAGATGGTGTCCCAGAATTAGCCGAAACTAACAAGAAATACCACAATCGCCACGTATTCATGGACAACTGGAAACGCAAAGCGACAAGTCAATATGACATGCAAGGGTTCCAATACATTCTAGACGCAATCGGAGTACCAGAAGGAACACAGATTAACTCTATTGAAGACTTTTTAAATATTTTGACCGGCAAAGTTGCCAAAGTGTACGTCAAAAAAGATAAAAACGAATATAACGGTGATGTTAACGATGTTAATCGGGTTGCTCCTTGGAATTTTAGTAAATCGGAATATCCACAAAGCAATCATCAACTCAAAGAGACTACGCAAGCCGGCGGCAATGATCCATTTGCAAACAACGGGCAAGCAGTAAATGTTTCAAATGACGATTTACCATTTTAATCTAGGAGGCACACATGAATGGCTTACGAGTTAATACCGGACGAGCTAAAAGCCCTTAAGCAATGGGGCTTGTACAAAAGAGAGTGGCAGGAAGCTAAACAAAAATACAATAAATTCCCAAAATCTGCCATTGATGGCAGTGATGCCAAAAGCAATGACCCAACAACTTGGGTTGACTTTGAGACAGCTTTAAACGCATTGGATAAGTTCAATCTGGATGGCTTAGGGTTCTTCTTTGCTAACGGTTATGCGGGCATTGACATTGACCATGTGGCAGTTGACTTACACCGCTGGCGCCAAGGTGACGACGATGAGAACGTTGTTAGCGACTTCTTAAGCCACACAGAGTCCTACGCCGAGACTTCGATGTCAGGCGAGGGCCTTCACATTATTGTAAAAGGTGAAATTCCTGGTGACCGCCGACGTAAAGGCAACATTGAAATGTATCAGGCTGGCCGATTCTTCGCCATGACTGGTAAGCGAACGGGTAATTTTAAGCGAATTAATGAGATTAAACCAAGCAACTTTAAATACCTGTATGAGAAGTATTTAGGTCGTGACAAGGTTTTGCAGTTACCAACCAATCAACCAGCGCAAACGGTTAATTTATCCGAACAAGAAATCATTGATAAGGCTTCAAAGTCTAAAACTGGCAAGCGATTCTTGCTGCTTTACGGTGGTGGTTGGGAGCAGTTTTATAGCTCACAGTCTGAAGCAGATTTAGCTTTTGCCAACGACCTAGCATTTTGGACAGGGCGCGACTTTAGCAAGATGGATAGTATCTTTCGACAATCGTCTTTAATGCGCGATAAATGGGACGAGAAGCACGGTAAAACAACTTATGGGGTAGCAACACTTAACAAGGCAATCAACGAAAATACGGCCGTCTATGAGCCCCAAAGAGAACTGCCAAAGTATGATTTAAAATTCTTAACCAGCAAGCACAAAGAGTTACCAGCACGATCATGGGATGATTCAGGTTTAGTAGACAGATTCTTAGACCACTTCGGTGACAAGGTACGCTATTCCTATATTGATAACTGCTTCTATATCTTTAACGGGAGCTACTGGGAAGCTGACAATTCTGGTAAAGTCCACAGTTTATTAGACGAGATTGTTAAAAATATGAAAAACGAAAAAGTGGTTGCACCGCCAGAAGTTGACCCAGAAAAAATTGAAGAAGCGTGGGCTAAGTTTTTAAAGTCATCACGCAACAATAAGACTAAGACAGCTGTCATGAAAGAAATGCAGCATCGAATTCCGGTAATGCCAGACGAGTTCGACAAAGATAAGATGCTACTCAATGCCAGCAACGGTTACGTTAATCTAGCGAGCGGTAAGCTGGAAAACCACAGTATTACTAAGATGTTCAGTCGTGAAGCAAGCGTGGAATATTCGGACACTGTCGACGCACCAGAGTGGGAAGCGTTCCTAAAGCAGGTCTTCGACAATGATTTAGATTTAATCAATTACATTCAGAAGGCTGTTGGCTACTCACTAACGGGATCAACCAAAGAACAAGTGATGTTTATTCTATTCGGTAATGGTCGGAACGGTAAATCAATCTTTCTTGAGACCATTTCGAATGTATTAGGGAGCTACGCAAAGACAATTCAAGCCAGCTCAATCATGGTTAAGCAGAATGCTAGCGGCCCTAACTCAGATATTGCCCGTTTAAAAGGCGCGCGGTTAGTCACTTCTAGCGAACCAAATGAAGGCTTACGCATGGATGAAGGTTTAGTTAAGCAGTTAACTGGTGGCGATAAAGTAACTGCTCGGAAACTGTATGGGCAAGAGTTCGAGTTTGAACCAGAATTCAAACTATGGCTTGCAACTAACCACAAACCTATTATTCGCGGTACTGATGATGGTATCTGGCGGCGTTTAATTCTTGTTCCGTTCTCAGTTCAGATTCCGGATCATAAGGTTGACAAAGACCTTAAGTACAAACTGCAACGTGAAGCGACTGGGATAATGAACTGGGCAGTTGATGGATGTCTTAAGTGGCAAACCGAAGGCCTTGAGCTTCCTAAAGTGATTAAAGATGCCAGCACGGGTTACCGAGCTGAAATGGATGTCATTAGTCAGTTTGTTAATGATTGCTGTGAAACAGGCCCTGGCTTTGAGGTTAAAGCGAGTGATATCTATAAAGTCTACAAGCAATGGGCGGATGACAACTCTGAATATTGCATGTCTAATACAAAGTTTGGGAGAGAGATGCAGCAGAAGTTTACAAGGAAACATACAAAATTTGGAAACACTTATGAAGGCTTAAGCATTAAAATCGATTCTCGATTGGATTTTATGAAATAGGTGAAGGGTGAAGGCTTTAGTGAAGGGTTTGTTTCACAGATAGTGCTTAGTGTAACTGGTGTTTCACAAGGTTTTCTATATATGGTGAAGGGTTACTTTATTTTATATTAATAAGGATAAATAAAAATATATACTATATAGGGAATAAGTTTTTACTACCCTTCACCTTACCAAGAAAAATGGGTTGAGGGCTTACAGCGCCAAGGGATACAGCGATTCAATGTGCCTTCACCTTTGCCTTCACCAGCCTACACCAAAAAACTGTGGGAGTGATTATTTGAAATCAGAACATCAAATTCAAAATGAAATCATGTTGGCCTTGTCAAGCAACGGCTGCACGATTGCCAGAAGTAACGCCGGTCGAGCCTATTCAAAGTCGGGGGCAGTGATTCAACTGTTCCCCAAAGGTTGGCCAGATTTAACTGGCTTCCGGCATTCGGACGGACGGGCGGTATTGATTGAAGTTAAAAATGAAAAAGGCCGGTTGCGTGACGATCAGGTACGATTCGGGGAACGGTTTAAAGATACGCCGATTCTGTACGGGGTTGCACGTAGCGCAGAAGACGCATTAGAAATCATAAAATAGGAGGTCTAGCCATGGTTCAAGATATTTTCGGAAACGAGCATAAACATTACAGAATAATCGCAACGGAACATTACAACAACACGGTTCCGATTGAAGATTTAGACACGCACGATAATTGGTTAGCCTATCGTGAAGATGTGGGATTGGAAGTTAAGAAACCTACAATCCATCAAAAAGGATTAAATCATTATCGGTTTGACCGTGAAGCGACAAAGCAAATGAAGCTGACACAATTCGATGTGCTGAATAGATCGGCTTATAGGATTTAGGAGGATGGAATAATGACAGAACATGAAAAGATTGAATTACCTAAATTTATGTGTGAATTATTAAATAACCGTCGAGTTACTTATCAAGATTCAGCGACTGACTTTATGATAAGCATTGTAAACCAATCAGTTGAAGCTAATGACTGGTTATTGAGTTTTCCTAACCAGTGGAAGGTAATCGATGCCCTACGTTACGGATATGAACCAGAACCAGAACCAAGATGGGTGATTAAACATAAAGGTACTTATTTACACAGCTTCATTAATGAATCATCTGTAATTGGTCCGTATTTTTACTTTGATGCGGACACATCAAACGCATGGGTTTCAGATAAATTGGTTGTTGAAAAGCAACGTGACTACTTTGGTTTCGGAGAAGTGGTAGATTTGAATAAGGTGTGCAAGGCTGATGAATGAATACGCAGTTTACAAAGGCGACCAATTCATCGACCAAGGAACAGCAGACTATTTATCCGACAGATTAGGCGTTAAACGAGCAACGATCATTTGGTTACAGTCGCCGACTAATCGTAAACGCGACAAAGGGAATCGAATGGTTGTTGTGAAGGTAGATTAACATTTTAAGATTAATTCATAATAGGTGATTATAACCTAGAAATAAAATGTTTCCAACATGGTTGATTTTGACCAGTTTAGAACACGAACATTAATGGCTACTTTTCAAAAGTAAATTAAAAGTAAGAATGCTGATATATCAAGCTACTCGTTTTAACTATTACATTGCTGGTGACCCAGCAATTAAAATTACGGAGGTAACGAAATGCAAATAACAAATGAAGCTCTGCTAAAGGGCAAACAGTTTGGCGATATTACCATCAACGGGCCAATTAATGGCGAGTATTCAATCACAATGAAGACACAAGACGGGCGCAACAAGCCACATGATCATACAATTTGGTTCACTCAAAATGGAATCAATGCGCTAGTTGGGTGTTGGCGCGCTGTGGTTGGGGATATAGATTCTGAGGAGGTAGAGCAATGATTGTTGAATACATGAAAAGTATGAGCGAGTTAAAAAGTATATTCCCCGTTGGAAGCATTCACGAAAATACCGATGGTGAAAAATATAAGGTTGTCCGAGTAATCGAACCGATGCCAGCGACTAACATGGCTTCGTTTCCGAGAGTTGAATTTGAATTAACCAAAATAAAAAGACCGCGTTAGCAGTCGTTAGGAGAAATTAAAATGAATTTAAAAAAAGTAAAGGCAGTATTAGCAGTTAAAGAAAACAGAGCAGAAGATGCTGGAAAACTATCAAGCGCAGGCAATAATGATGACGCATTGTTATTACAAATCACACCTGAGGTTGAGACAGAAGTTTATACCAAATATGATTTTGAAAAACCTCAGGAAGAAAACTTTCATAATTTCATTAATAGAATCAAGGATGATTTACCTGAAGGTGTTACGTTGACATTTTTAACTGAAGTGGAGGATTAACATGCGAGTGATTAAATTTAGAGCGTGTGAATGGGTAGATGAAAATCCTGAATTGTTGGAGGAAACGGAATGAAAGAAATATTGTCCTATCCTATAATCGCTATAATGCTACCGCTCATCTTATTAGTATACGCAGTATTATTTTTACTGTGGCTAGTTTTATGCCTATGGGACATTTGCTGGGGAACTCCGTGTAATAGTTTTAAAATTTTTACTAGAGATGGGTGGTATTTATGATTAAAACATACAGAAAAACAGCAACGATCCAAGCTGAACAGTTTGATGGGTCTGCTGAGATGATGAGGAAGTACCATTTGATTAATGGTAAGGATGCCTTTAGATTTAATAGCCATATTGACCCCGATAAAATTTATATCGCGACCATCGAAGGTAACTTTGAAATTACTAAGGGCGATTGGATTGCCACCGGCGTTAAAGGCGAGCACTGGTCTATTGCTGATGAGGTGTTTAAGGCTAGCTATGTGGAGGTGACAGAATGAAAGTAACAACAAAAGAACCCTATGAAGCTGAACAATTCAATCCTAGATATGGCGTTCCAAACTATGTAGTTGATGTATTAAGAAGCACTGATTTAAGAATGCTAAGAGCGCGTGGTTATGAATGGGGTGTCGAACGCGCAGATTATACAGTTACAGGAATTAACGTTGGCGATTGGATTGTAACTCATGGAGACAAACACTTTGTTTTTAAGAATGAACAGTTCAAGCAAATTTTTAAGGAGGTAGAATGATTGGAACTATTACTTTGGTTCTCCAGCCATCAGGCGAAAACGGTGGCTAAGGTGATACTAGTCGGAATTTTGGTTGTTGGTGCAATTATCTGCTATCTAGACGATGGAGGGGAACGATGAATAAACGTAAATCAATGCGCGAAATAGCGAATACCATAGAACACGTCAATAAGTTAGAACCAATGATTGAGCATCATTCTGTTCCAGCTGAAGAAAAGGCGGCACATCTAAGAGATGCTCTTAACGTCATTCGATATGGCGTAGATGGACTGAATCTGATTTTCGTAGCCTATAAAAATAGACATGCGCAAATGACAGATTACAAAAAGTGGCATAAATCAAATAAGGGGTGGCGTTAATGAGCGATAAAATCGGGGAAATCCTAGGCGGTATCGCTGGTATTGCAATGGCGATTGTTTTAACTGCCGGTATCGTCATGCTATCAGCTAAGACGCTTATTATGATGTATCAATTCTTTTTCTAAATAAAGGGAGGCTAACCAGTGCGACGATCAACATTTAATTACATTGAAGACATGTTGCGGGACTATCCACACTACAATGAGTACATCAAAGAATGCGAAGAAGAAATCCGTCATCCATACGTTGAATCTGATGAGAATATCGGCGGTGGTAGAAGTGCAGGGAAGCAGGAACGCCTGACGGATACAATTGTTCGGATTGATGAAGATAGACGCATACAGCAGTTTAAAAGACAGCAAAGAGCAATAAGCCGCTGTTTGTCGAAGTCTAATTCATTAATTACAAAAGATATTTGTGATGAGTTGTATTTTAAAAATAGCCCACTACTAAGGGTTGAAGGCGTTGCACAAAAGCTGCATATAAGTGTGAGCACCCTCAAGCGAAGACGGTTAGATTTATTCGTAGATATATGTAAAGCATTGGGGCTTAAATATTATTGAGCCAATGTTGACCCTAATAGCCCCTAAATACGTGTTAAATTAGTATTATCAGATAATGCGAAGAAAGACAAATGAGATCCAGTAGCATATCTGTATCCTAGTAGCTTAATGGTAGAGCAGCGTGGAAGTGCACCTGCGGTCATGATTCGGGTTCGAATCCCGGCTAGGATATTTTTTAACTTAAATAATTAGAAGAAATAGTAATTGTGATTAGAGTATTATTTTTATTAATCTATGTTAAAATTGATTTATTATTGGTAAACAGGTACGTGATTGGAGTGAATGGTTATGGGGAAAAAAACGGTTTGGTCGGTAGTATTACTAAGCCTTTTCGTGTTTATATGTCAAATTATCTCAATGATTTTACAAAAAACATACGATATGATAACTATTTCAGGAATAGCGGCAACTTTATTTTTCTTAATTTCATTTTCTTACAATAATATAATAGCTTTTTTTTCAGTGGTTAATAAGGTTATTTTAAAATTTAAAAACCCAACTATTACATGGGCAACGATTTACGAATTTCATACGTGTAATGAATCTAATATTAGTATTGATCAATTTGAAGTACCGTTACAAGAAAAATTATATGAAATATATGGTAAGGATGCTATTTTTTCAATGGACAGAAGTGAAGGTGGCGACACTAGTAGTATCCAAATTACGATGACACGACCGGAAAATAGAAAGTTTATATTAGATGTTAATAAGGACGATTGGAATGACACTCCAGTGTGTACAAATTTAAATATAAGCTGCACCATTGGGTACAAAGACACAATAAAAGAACTGAAAAATAATGAATCACTTTATCAAGGAATAAAGGATATAGTTAGTTTAATCCCTCCTAGCAGTAAGTATTATACAGAATATAATAAGCCCATTAGAAGTTTGGAGATGATTTTTAAGAACAGAAATCCATTTTATGGTGTAATGTTAAAAAGAATAAATTCAACTGAAATAAGAGATTTTAGTTTAAAGTTAAAAAATAATGATTGTGATATCGAAATAAAAAAGCATTGTCTAAAGGTAGACAATGCAAAAAGTAAAGATATATTTGAAAAAATTGTGAAAGAGTATATTACTTTATCGGACTTAAAAGACCAAGTTACAAAATAACATGTGCTCCTCTTAGCGTGTTAAAAATATCTAATAAAAGTATTCTGTAACTCGCATTAGAGTTTATATTTGGGTCACAAGGGTTAACTATAGTGATAGCACCTTTTTTTGCTAGTCCAATGTGTCTAGCAAGATTATTATTCTGCGAGGCTATATCGATGTTACAGGAAATATAGGTAGCGTTATCACCAGTTAGAGCATTGAGCGCTTCTGTGTCTTGGTCAATTCTATTTCCTTGAAAATACTTATTTTTAACGATTGTACTATGATTTTTAAACCATAGTTGTAGTATGTTTGCGCTATTCATAGTTCGTAGAACGTTAAAGTCATAGTTGAAATTATTAACAGTTAAATTCTGGTTATATTCTTTTGCTAGAAGATTGAAAAATTTAACAGCTAATTGAGAGCTTTCTTCAACTATCGTTAAATGAGTTGATTCACAATATAAAACTGTAAATCTTGTGATTTCTTCAAAAGTATTATAAATAGTACCTGCCGCACATATTTCCATTACTCTTGATTTATTCATGACACAGTCATACACACGATATTGAATATTATTAATAGCTATAGGACCATTATTTAGTGCACATGAAATGAACGGATCAGTTGCATGATTGGTGGAATCTTTTTTAGAATTATATAATACAAAGTCCATTTTAGGTAAGTCGGGTATATTTCTGATACCATAAGAACGCATAAGATAACTCCTTCACATTTTAGTTAACATTATCATACAATAATTTGAGATTAATTAAAATATCTATTTTGTTAAGGCTAAAACTATTAAAATGTGATAAATATTATTAGACAGCTTAGGCTGTCTTTTTTAATGCAACAAAAAACGACCACCATAAGGCAGTCGAAATTTGGAAGTATAATCCAATATGTGCCAGGTGTTTGGGGGTCATCTGACAGGTTCATTATAGGACAGTTAACGTTTACAATCAATGGGAGAACTAAATAAGTCATAGCCAATCGGTTATGGCTTTTTTTAATACGTTAAATTAAGGGAGCGATATAAATGTTTAATCGTAGAAAGCCCGTTACTGAAACAACTGTTAAAAAAGATACCATCGATACTAGTAAATTCGTCAAATCATTGACCTACTACGAGCGGATTAATCTTTATATCGCTCTGTTAAAAGGCGACGACCCGTCAATGACGACTGATGATGCGTATGTGCACGCTGTCTGTAATTGGAATGGTGAAAATGGATTGCAATATTATTTAGATCGTGCGATACACATGACGTCGTACAAAGAAAGGAAGTGAGTAAGTGAAACGATATGAATTAAGATATTGGGATTATGACTCAAATAATGACAAACAAGCACTATTTAACATCGAAGTATTAGCAAGTGACGAGACAATTCAAAGTCTTATGTCCGAGCACAAACGGCAGTTTTATAAATTTATTATTAACGACGGCGAAGAATACATCATTGATGTTGATAGCATTCACTCTCTCACTTCTATTAGGGAGGTGAGTTGATGACACCAAAACAACAGAAGTTTGCTGATGCGTTTATTGAGATTGGCAACAAAACTAAAGCTGCAATTGAAGCTGGCTACAGTCCTAAGACGGCTTATTCGATTGGGAATGAGAACATGAAGAAACCTGAGATTAAGGCTTACATCGAAGACGGCCTAGAGAAAATGCATTCAGAAAAAATTGCCGATGCGACGGAAGTCATGGAGTATTTAAGTGCGGTAATGCGTGGTATTGAGACCGAAACTGTGGCAACGGCTAAAGGCTTATTTGATGGTGTTGAAGTGTCGGCTAAGGATCGAATCAAAGCAGCCGAATTAATCGGTAAGCGACACTCGTTATTCACTGACAAAGTTGAGCAGACAAATACTAACATTGAGATTGATGTGGGGGATTGGAGTGATGACGATGAATGATAATATAATTAATCAACTTCAATGCCTGTTAGATTCCGATTATTCACCAACGGTTAAGCTGTCCGAAATCCAACGCTTAGTCGATAATGAACGCGATCAATGGGAATTTTAGGATTGTAAATTAATCCAGTCTACTTCATACTTAAACTATTCTGAATAAGGTGGTTTTAGTATGGATTATGGAAATTTAGCGGATTGGGTTTCAGCAACAGCAACGTTTATCGCAACAGGCAGCGCACTTTATCTATCTGCAAGAAAGCCAAAGCCAAAAATATTTTTCCGAGATTACAAAAGTGGTGATAATATGTGCTTAATTGCTGTAAATGCTGGTAACCAGCAGGCCCAACTATCGATTGGCCCATTGTATATTAATGAGGAACGAAAAAAAACTAGTCAGTTTGTAGGCTATAAATTAAAGGATGTTGTCGCGGCTCCTGGGAACATCAAGACAGAAATACTTGTGACGCTGCCGCTAAAAATAAGTGGGAACGTTATTTTTATGGTGTTTAACAACTCTACGGGGGAGCGATACGACATTTATATTGAGTTTACTAACGGCGAATATAATATTAAAAAAGTAAAGACAGTAAATCTAATAAAGAAGTTATTAAAAGAAAATGGCTATAATCGGAGGTGATATAAATAACAATTAAACTAAACTTCAAAGACCCAAAGCGAGTCTTCAACAAACCTGTTTATAGCAGCCTTAATGACTATTCTAATTTTACAGAGATTTGGTTTGGCGGTGCTGCTTCCGGTAAATCACATGGAGTTGTTCAAAAGGTTGTTCTCAAAGCACTAAAACAATGGAAATACCCGCGTAAGGTTCTATTCTTGCGTAAGGTTGGTGCGACCGTTAAGGATTCAATCTTTGAAGACGTTATTATCCGGCTTTCAGAATGGAAGATACTTACGTTCTGTAAAGTAAATAAATCTAACTACGAGATAACACTTCCTAACGGGAGTGTTTTTCTGTTTAAAGGTATGGATAACCCAGAAAAAATTAAGTCAATCAAAGGCTTATCTGACGTGGTTATGGAAGAAGCAACCGAGTTTAATCAAGAAGACTACGAGCAATTAACCTTGCGTGTGCGTGAACCAAAGCATAAGGATAGACAGATTTATTTGATGTTTAACCCGGTATCTAAAGCAAATTGGGTTTACAAATACTTCTTTGAGCTAACTCAATCAGATACGGTTATACATCAATCGAACTACAAGGATAACCGTTTCATTGACGAACGCACCAAAGCCAATATTGAGCGGTTTAAGCTTACTAATCCTGCTTGGTATCGTATTTACGCGTTAGGCGAGTTTGCAACCTTAGACAAGCTTATTTATCCAAATTACGAGAAGCGCAGGCTTGACCCTAATTCAGATAAGCTAAAAGATTTGCCTGATTTATTTGGATTAGATTTTGGTTACGTCAACGATCCATCTGCATTTATTCGGATTAAGGTTGACGAAGATAGCAAGACCATTTATTTCCTTGAAGAATTTACTAAGCAAGGTTTGCTTAATAACCAAATTGCCGATGCCATCAAGTCCATGGGCTACGAGAAGGAACGAATTACGGCCGACGCTGCTGAAAAGAAATCAATTGATGAATTAAAGCGCGAAGGTATTAATCGAGTTAGGCCGGCTAAGAAAGGCCCGGATACAATTATTCAAGGGATTCAATTCTTGCAACAGTTCAAGTTCGTGGTTGATGACCGCTGTTTCAAATTAATCGAAGAGTTAGAGAATTACACATGGGTCAAGGACCGCAAGACAGGCGAATACATCAATAAACCAGTCGATATGTTTAACCACGTGCTTGACGCAGTTAGATACGCCGTTGAAGAGATTAACGGCCAGAAAACACCTAAGATTAAATCTTACAATATTTCAATTTAAAGGGGTGATAGAGTGACAGCAGTACAAGGCAAAGGCAGTGTTACGGATAATGATGTGTTTATTTATCCCAAAGAGTTAGAGCTATCTGCAGATGATTTGCGAGGCTTCGTTGAATATAACAGTGATACTTTAGGCAAACGCTATAAAGAAAATATCGGTATGTACAAAGGACATTATCCAATTTTAGACCAAGATGCTAAGCCAATGAATAAACCAGATAATCGTATCGTGATTAATTTCGCCAAATACATTACTGATATATTCAATGGCTTTTTCATTGGGATTCCACCACAAATCACGCTTGATAATGAGAGCAATAATGATAACTTACAAGCGTTCAATAACGCTAATTCATTCGTGGATAAACTAAGCGAGGTCGCTAAGCAAACGAGTATCTACGGTCGCAGCTACATGTTTCTTTATCAAAACGAAGATTCGCAGACCAAGGTAGCCATTTCAGCGCCTACTAATTCATTCATTATTTACGATGATACAGTAGCACAAGAACCGCTTTATTTCGTACGTTATACGGTTGATGAAGATAACAAGATGAGCGGAACGGTTTATTCAGCCACGGACGCATACCGCTTCAATGATTCATACAAAGTTGTCGGCACACTCCCTCAATTGTTTAAGGCAGTGCCGGCAGTTGAATTTATCGAAAACGAAGAGCGATTAGGTGCGTTCGATTCGGTTAAAACGATTATGAATGCCATCAACAGCGCATTGTCACAAAAAGCTAATGACGTTGCAGCGATTGCCGATGCTTATTTCTTCGCAAAAGGCGCAGAGATTAGCGAAGATGATTTCCAAGGATTGGCTGACAATCGTGTGTTGACGACCGACTCAGCTGATGCAGACGCTAAATTCTTGGAACGACCAAATGGCGATGGCACACAAGAAAACTTAGTTAATCGTTTGGAAGATAAGCTGTTTTTAACGGCCATGGTGTCCAATCTGAACGATTTAGATAACGGTGCCCAATCGAGTGCTAGTGGTTATTCAATCGAGCTTAGAATGCAAGCCATGCGCGGACTAGCGTCGAATAAGGAACGCAAATACACCAGTGCGATGCGCGACTTGTATCGAATTGTTTTTAAAATCACCGATTTAGCTAAATCGTCTGTTGTTAAAAAAGTTACCAACGCAATCATGGGTAAACAGCAACCAGAGCCGGCTGATGAATTGAAGTTCCAATTCACGCGTAACTTGCCTAAGAATGTAGCTGATGAAGCCAATACGGCTAAGACGTTGGAGGGCATTGTATCCAAGCGGACCCAACTATCGGTCTTATCAATCGTGGATAATCCGACAGATGAGATTGATCGAATGGCTATCGAGCAGAAAGATGCTGCGCAACAAGCCATTGATAACAATCCGGCTAACTATGACTTCCAAGGTGTAAGCGATGAAAAAGACTAACGATTATTGGTATCAACGTGAGAAAGCTTGGATTCAGCAACAGATGAAAGATGATGCTTTAATCAATAAGAAGATTGAGTTACAACTCAACCGCGCATTGGTCAACATTCAAAAGGACATCGCCAACTATTATGCTGCTTATGCTAAGAGCCAAAACATTAGTCTAGCTGATGCAATGGCAAAGGTCAGCAAGTTTGACGTGAAAGCCTTTGAAGCAACCGCGAAACAGATGGTTGAGAGCAAGGACTTTAGTGCTTTAGCCAATGAGCGATTAAAGCTTTACAATGCAACGATGCGAATTAATCAGCTTGAATATTTAAAGTCCCAAGTTGGCATGGAATTAGTTGATGCTAATTCAAACATTGAAAAGATAATGGGCGATAAGCTCACAAGCGCTTATCAGGACGAAGTTAAACGGCAAGCCGGTATTCTTAACAAGCACCGCTTAAACGACGTTAAAGGCGCTGTAAATAGCGTCGTTAATGCCAGTTTCCAAGGAGCTACTTGGTCACAACGAATCTGGGCAAACAATGACAATCTTAAGTCAAGATTAGAACAGTTGCTCACTAAATCAATGGTGCAAGGCATTAATCCTAAGGTACTAGCTAGAGATTTATCCGACCAATTCAAGAAGGAATTTAACAATTCCCGTTACATGGCTGAGCGCTTAATGCGGACTGAGACTGCTAGGGTTCAAGACGAAGCACAACGCCGTAGCTTCGAAAAGAATGGTATTGAATACGTGATGTGGGTTGCTGAACCAGATGCTTGCGAAAACTGTATTGACATTGCTAACGCTAATGATGGCATTTATCCATTAAACAAGGTGCCAGGCATCCCGGTACATGCTAATTGTCGGTGTTCTAAAGCGGCTTATGTGCCTAAGAAGGGTGAGTTTGATCCGATTGAAAGTAAAGTGGCTGCCGAACCCGTTGATCTTGAATCCAGCTTACGTCAATCTGGTGAAAAGGTTTATAAAGACTTCTTTACACCTGAAGTTTCAACAAAAATTAATGAATATCAAACCCTAAAAGAAGAGGCTTCTAAATGGATAAAACTGGTTAATAAAGAGCACAGCCTGAATAGCGAACACTATAACAAAGCTATTGAATTGCAATATCAACGAGATGAAAAACAGGCGCAGCTGACAAAATTCCTTAGTCAACATAATGCTAAGTTATTGAGTAAATATAGACCGGTTGGGTACGATGGCAAGTTTGAACAACAATGGCAATCGCGTAGTAACAAACAAATTAAATCAGGCATTGAATATGCACATAGTTATCTGCCATCGGATTGGTACAACAAATCGAAAGATTATGCATTGTTAGCTAAAAAGGTAAATCGTGGGTATTACAGTGATAATCGTGGCATCTTAGCCGCAAACACAAATAGCGGTGGCTTACAAAGCACCATTTATCACGAGTTAGGGCATCGGATGGAACATTTATTTCCTAAAATTCAAGAGGCCGAATACAATTTTTACACTCGGCGTGTTGGTGATGAACCGAAACGGATGCTAAACGACTTGCTAAATACAACAAGATACGGCGGCAGCGAAGTCGCTCGATTAGACCACTTCTTGGATCCATACATGGGTAAGGATTATGGCAATACCGCTACTAGTTCGTTCGAACTGTTGAGTATGGGCATTGAAGCCTTGTATACTGGCAGTTATAATTTGACAAAAGATAAAGACTATGCGACGTTCATCTTAGGAATATTACTTAAATTATAGTGGAGGTGATTCAGTGAAGTTTATTCTTAAAGTAAATTTTAATGACAAAGATACTGTGGTTAGCTATACTGAGCAACTGCAATCGACTGACCCTAAATTTATCACATGGTTAAATAAAACCATTGAAAAGCATATTCCTGTAATTATCCGCTTACCTGACGGCTTTGATTTTAACCAGGATGAATACACCGTCGATAATTATTACCACGCTATTCGCTCTCTTTTTAACGATGCGGAAGTTTTACAGCCGTTAATCGAAGATGATACATCCAATTATATTTTTTAATCGGCTATTTTTATGCAATAAAACAGAACGTCCCAGCTAATCAGCTAGGGCGTTTTTTGTGGCCAAGCATTGAAGCCGTTAAAAGCTATGGGAAAGTGCAAGCATTGATTCACTTTAAAAGCTATGGAAGGAGTTTTTAATATGAAGGATTTTTTGAATTTTAAGTTAATGGATAAAGCTGATGACCTAGGTGGCGCGCAACCAAGTGAACCAGCCGAACCAGAGACTGAAGAAGTTGAAGAACCTGACAAGCCAAAAGCTAAGTATACCGATGAAGATGTGGACAACATCGTCAAGGCTAAATTAGCTAAAGAACGCGAAAAAACGGCTGCCAAGGTCGAAGAAGCGGCTAAGTTAGCCAAGATGAACGCTGACCAGAAGAAGGACTACGAAGCGCAACAAGTCTTGAAACGCGCAGAAGAAGCTGAAAGCAAGTTAGCACGTCTAGAAATGCAAGCTGAAGCACGCACGATGGTTAGCGATTTAGGTGTGAACCTTACCGATGAAGATTTGGCTTTGGTGGTTACCACTGACGCTGATTCAACAAAGGCTAATGCCAGTCAATTAACAGATTTAATTGGTCGCATTCAAGACTCAGTTAAGACTGAAATGCTTAAGGGCGCTACGCCAAAAGCAACCGGTGCCGCTTCAACCACAACGGTTACAGCAGCAGATTTTGACAGAATGAACATGACCCAACGTGCCGAATTTGCAAAGAACCAACCAGATGAGTTTAAAAAGATTACAGGAGGCCTATAAAATATGGCAGACACACTTACAAAATTAGCGGATTTAGTTAATCCCGAGGTATTGGCACCAATTATTTCTTACGAATTAAAGAAAGCATTACGGTTTACACCTTTAGCGTCAATTGATGACACATTGCAAGGACAACCCGGCGATACTATTAAGTTCCCGGCATACACTTACATCGGCGCCGCATCTGATATCGCGGAAGGCGAAGCTATTCCGTTGGACAAATTAGGAACAACCGACAAATCAGTAACCGTTAAAAAGGCTGCTAAAGGGACACAAATTACAGATGAAGCTGCATTAAGTGGCTACGGTGACCCAGTCGGTGAATCTAATAAGCAACTAGGCAAGTCTTTGGCCGATAAAGTTGATGATGACTTATTAGCAGCAGCTAAAACCGGCACTCAAAAAGTAACTGTTACAGCGGATGTTGCTGGTGTCCAAGCTGGATTAGACGTTTTCGATGACGAAGATGATTCAACCGTGGTTATGTTAGTTAGTCCTAAAACTGCATCAGGTATTCGTATGGATGCAATTGAAAAGAAAATCGGTTCAGAAGTAGGTGCTAACCAATTAGTGGCAGGGACCTACCTTGACGTATTGGGCGTTCAAATTGTCCGGACTAAGAAATTAACTGATGATGAAGCGTTATTCGTTAAAGTGAATCCAGAATCACCAGCACTTAAATTAGTAATGAAACGTGCAGCACAAGTTGAATCTGATCGTGACATTGTTAAGAAGCTTACGGTTATGACCGCCGATGAACATTACGCACCTTACTTGTATGATGATACAAAGGTGATTGTTGGCACAGTGTCAAAATAACAGCCCCAACGTTGACGGTAACGCCTACGACTGACGGGGCTTTAATCACAGGGAAGTAGGGGATTGAATGGCAGCAAGAAAAGCATCACGGGCGGCAACAGAAGACCGTTCTAATCAAATGTTAAAGATTTACGACAAAACTGGAAAACTAATTGTTACCGGCGAAAAAGATAAAGGCACCGCAGCGATTACTGGTTTAGCAGCCGGTGCAAAGGTTGCTGTTGGTGATTATCAAGCGGCGTTCACTGACGGCACAACCGAATCAGATAAGGTCGATGTACCTGCTTTTGAAGTGCCGGCAGCCACCGAATAGGAGTGGTACAAATGGACAGCTTAAGCAAAATTAAGTCTATTTTGAGTCTAGCTGATACTGACCAAGATGGTATTCTAACGGATATCATTGAGCTTATTACGGCTAGATTAAAGGCTAAAACGCAACAAAAAGAAGTCCCTAGCGAATTAAGCTATATCATTGTGGAAGCCAGTATTAGCCGATTTAATCGGATTAACGATGAAGGTAAACAGTCGGCCAGTGAAAGTGAAGTTAGTGCCACTTATCAAACAGACGACTTAGCACCGTTTGCTAGTGACATCGCCGATTGGGTCGCTAAAAACGTTGAGACTAGTAGCGTTGGAAAGTTTAGGTTGTTTTAATGCGCTACGATCAATCAGTTATCTTCGAGAAGGCGTTGGGTTCGCATTATGACCCAGATTTAGGCGAAACGGTGGACGATGGGACTCGTTCAGACAAACGCCTAGCTAAAGTAGTGACGCCGACCATGGCTAAATCAAAGCTAGTTTTTGGAGATTTAAGAAGTAACCAAGTCGTTTTGCACCTGAAACAACCATACAAGAATACCTACGATCATTGTTTAATCGATGGCGTTAGGTATTTTTTTGTTACTCAAAAACAGGTGGGACGACGCCAAATAATCTTGTTAGAAGGTGATTCTGATGGGAGTAACGCTTAGCGGCGGGTCAGGATTTGAACACTTTCTTGACGCCAAAATAAACGTTGGTACGGAAGTAATCGAGGTTGTTAAGCGTAACGGTGCTGAAATGCAAGCTAGGGCCCAGGCGTTGGCACCAGTTGATACGGGGTTTTTGAAGCGAGACATCACACTTAGCTTCATTCTGGAAGGTCTTAACTTTGCCAGTCAAATCAGTGGGGATGCTAATTACGACCCATATCAAGAATACGGCACGCGATTTATGGCCGGGAAACCGCACATCAGACCGGCTTACTACTATCAACGAGTTCAATTTACCAAAGATATTCGAGAGTTGGTGCGACGCAAATGAAAGAAATTAACCAAGCGATTTACGACGAAGTGTTTAAAGTGGCGCTTAGTTTAGGCTACGAAACATACAACTATTTACCTGATGACGTGGGTTATCCATTCGTTTACTTGGGTGAACAGTTTGGTGTGCCTATTCAAGTTAAATCGCCTAATTCGTTAGTCGGCTCGTCCGTGATTACATTGCACGTTTATGGCGTTAAAGAGAATCGTAAGCAAGTTACCGACATGATTAGCGCAATTACACAACGGGCTAAAACAATCGCTCACGCGGACGTTTACAGCGTCTGTTTTGCAAGTGACAAACCACAGATTATTCAAGATAGCTCAACGAGTACCATGCTTTGGCACGGGATTTTAGAGTTTGAATTCAATTACTTAAATTAAAGGAGAGATTTTATATGGCAGAAACAAAAACAAGTGCAACACCGGTATACGGTAAAAACCGATTCTTAATGTTCCGCTTATACAAAGACCGCGCAACTAAAGCGGCAATTAAATTAGCTTTCCAGACTACCCACACATGGAAGTATGAAGCCAAATCAGACTCAACGGACACTAAGGACGGTTCTATCAATTCTCCAGCGACGCCAGTAGCAACTTTGGACATTGAAGCCGTTTCAAGCCTTGACGAAGTTAATAAATTCTTGGCAGACGCCGTTTTACATTCTGAGAAATTGGAAGTGTGGGACATTAATCTAGCCGATGTTAATGAAGACGGGAAGTACGGTGCAACTTACGGTCAAGGCTACTTACAATCATGGGAAGTCCCATCCGAAGTTGGTAAGTTGGTTAACCTCAAAACCGCGATGAATATTGACCAAATCCCACAAGAAGGCATTGTCGAATTTACGGCTGATCAACAAAACAAAATTCAATACGCCTTTACTGATACGGCGCCGGTAACTGATGCCCAAAAATAACGGTCCCCGATGGCGTGACGGTAACGCCAACTACAGACGGGGGCAATGTTTCAGCTAAATAGCCAGGCAGAAAAGTGCGGTTCGACTCCGCGCTTTTTTATTTCCAAATAAATTATTAGGAGTGTTACAGAAATGAAAATCACATTAAATGGCAAAGAATACCCACTAAACTTTGGGATTGGTTTTATCCACACATTGGACGGTTATTTTCACGATGAAGATAATCCGGCAGAATTCGGTACTGGCGTCAATATGATTTGGTTACAATCGCAGAATGGTAATCCTTATCCAATGTTCCAAGCGTTACGTGCATCGTTAAAAGGCGAGTTCGATTTAACCGAAGCTGAATTTGATAAATGGGTTGATAGCCTGGAAAGCGATAAGGCATACTCAGCTTTTTTCAAAGAGTTCTTCAAGACATTAGAAACAAAACGGATGACTGGAAATATTATTGCAACGTACAAAAAGAACCTAGCGAAGTTACAAAAGATGGTAGAAGCCGAACAGAAGTAAATAGTACGGAAACATATGAATCTATTGTATTGAAAGGGTTTCGATTCTTAAAAATTGCTAGCCTTGATGAAATTAATAACATGACTATTCGCGAGTATTCGATGAGAATGCTCGCTTTTAATTTGTCTCAGGTTGATCGTGCGGCCGAAATCGCACAACAGGCTTGGCTTAATCATCAAGTAAGTGGTGTAGACGAGAGTGGCAAATCGCCATTCAAAGATTTTAAAGACTTTTTTGATTATGACGCCGAAATTAAATGCGTCTACAAGCCAGAAGAGAAAGAATCAGATATGAATCCAGAATTAGTTCGGATTGCAAAACGAATGCAAGAATATCACGAAAAGAAAGGAGACGATTAATTGGCAGATGATTATACAACGCGCGCCATATTAACGGCCAGTGTTGGGCAGTATGTTGCTGCGTTTAAGCAGGCCAAGGCTACGTATCAAGATTTTAACCAATCGATGGCCCGTAGTTCTATGGCTTCCACCGATGCAGTTAATAACTCGTCTAAGATTGTTAGTACCGCCATGAAGGCCAGTGCGATTGCAGTGGTCGGATTAGGCGTTGCAAGTATTAAGACCGGTATGGACTTCGAACATCAAATGTCACGAGTCGGGGCGATTGCGGGCGCAAGTGGTAAGGATTTAAAAGCTATGAACGACCAAGCGATTAAATTGGGTGCTGATACGGCTTTCAGTGCTAAAGAAGCAGCTGCGGGCATGGAAAATCTGGCTTCGGCCGGGTTGAATTCTAAACAGATTATGCAGGCAATGCCAGGGGTTCTTAATTTAGCTGCCGTGTCTGGTGGCGATGTGGCTTTATCAGCTGAGAATGCCGCTACAGCGTTGAACGGGTTCGGGCTCGAAGCGAGTGACTCCGCGCATGTTGCCGATGTATTCGCGCGGGCCGCTGCCGATACCAATGCAGAAGCTAGTGACATGGGTGAAGCCCTCAAGATGGTCGCACCGCAAGCACATGGGGCCGGTTTAAGTTTGGAAGAAACAGCCGCCGCGATTGGTGTCTTATCAGATGCGGGTATTAAAGGGTCGATGGCTGGTTCTAACCTAGGTATGGCCTTAACTAAGGTTCAAAACCCTTCTAAAGATGCCAACGAAGCCATGCACGCATTAGGCTTTAGCGCCTATGATTCGGCCGGCAAGATGAAACCTTTGGCAACACAGGTTTCGGAATTAAAAGAAAAAATGACTGGCATGACGGACAAACAGAAGCAATTCTACACGTCACAGATTTATGGTGTTCAAGGCGGACGGGCTATGAACGTTATGTTACAAGCCCAATCTGGCAAGTTGACTGGTTTAACTAACTCTCTCAAAAATTCTGACGGGGCAGCCGAAAAAATGGCTACCACAATGCAGAATGACTTGGCTAGTTCAGTCGAACAACTTGGCGGTGGCTTCGAGTCAATGGCTATCGTGCTTGAACAAACGTTTAGTGGCACACTCAAGACTGGCGTTGACAGCATTACGGATTCGGTAGGCGACTTCACTAAGTATCTGCAACAGAACCAAGGTGCCATTCAAGCGACGACTAAGAACGTATTAGCGGCCGCTAGTGGCATGATGAAGTTCTTACCGTCAATTCAGCAAGTTGGCACGGCGCTGAAAGTTGCGTTACCGGCCTTTCTTGCCCTAGAAACATTTAAAGGGATTGGCGTAGGTGGTGCCAAATCGATTAAGATGCTTGAAACTATTCAAGCAGATTTAAGTTTAGTTCAACGTGGGTTAATTATGACTGGGACGGCTGCTAAATCAATGAACGGCATAACGCTTGGCGTGTTCGGTAGGATTGGTTCAGCTGCAAAAAGCGCCGCAGTCAACATCAATAGTTTTAATAACACAATCATGAGTGCTAATGCCGGCAATGCGTTTAAGAACACTTTAAGTAGTATTGCCAATGGATTTACGAGTATTCCAAGCAAGACGGCCAATGCGGCCAAGTCTATGGTTTCGGTCTTTACTAATCCGCAAGCGGCAGCAACTGGATTAAATACTAAAATGTTTGGATTGCTTCAAACGTTGGGTGCTAGTGACCAACAGATTGCCGCATTAACAAACACGGCCATGAAGGGCGGCGAAGCGGTCGGCAAGGTTGGATTAGCGGGCCAAGGTGCTAGTGAAGGCATGTTAGCTGGTGCAACTTCTGCCGGTGGTTTAGGTATGTCATTGGGTGTTCTATTGCCAATAGCGGCTTTAGTTGCAGCGGTCGCGGGGGCTATTTATCTAGCGTGGTCATCGAACTTCTTGAATATTCAGGGAGTAGTTAAGACAGCTATTGGTGGTATTAAAGATATGTTTGACAGTACCAAGCCTGCTATTAGTGCGGTTGGTGATGTTTTGAAACCAATCGGGACTTTGCTAGGCGGCATTGCGAAGGTTATCGGCGTAATCGCCATTGGCGGACTGGTGGTAACAGCAATTGCTTTGGCGACGGCCTTAAGATTGGTCGTTGACAGCTTAGGTGCGATTGCTAAAACGGCGTTAGCAGCCGGTTATGCTGTTGAAGGTGCAGTTCAAAAGATGGTGCCGGGCGGTAAAGATGGTTCCGCGGCGTTTGACAAAGCAAATGCTGCTATTAAAGGTGCTGGGGATTCTGTCAAGGATATGGGTCAAGCGTTTGTAGACGCCGGAAAATCCGGCTATGATTCGTTTAGTCAAGTTGTCAAATCATCAGATGATACATCAAAAAGCATTAAGGGTGTTCAGAAAAGCTATGAATCTCTTTCAGAAAGTTCATCAAAAGTGAACAAAAAAATGAGAGATAGCTCATTCCAAATTGCCAGTGATATGCAAAGTGCTTTTTCAACAGACGTCATGAGTAAATATACTGAATCGGCAGGAGCCATTATTGATCGATTTAACGATAAAACTCAAGCGAATCAAAAAACGGCCAATGAACTGTTAGAGAAAGCCGAAAAAGCACACGGCGATAAAAAAGCGGCCTTACAAAATCAGGCGTTTACCGCAATGTTTGCCGGTCAAGAAGCAAACAATACGGCTATGGTTAGTTTGATGACTGATAATTCGGCTATGCTAGTTGCGAATAAGGACCAAGAAGGTAATGCGTTAACACAATCGCAACGAACAGCATTACAGGCTCAGAATGAGTCAATTCGAAACGGACTTATGCAACAACAACAGTTATACATTCAAATGGCACAAAAGAAGCTAGAGAGTAATCAGAAATTATCGGAAGCAGAACGAACTGCACTTACCGCTAATTTAAACGCCCTCTATCAAAATGAAACAGATACCATTACTGCTAATGAAGCGAAATTAAAAGAGCTTGAAAACCAACGTGACGCCGCTAAAACTGCTAGTCAAAAAGCTAATTTTACAGCAGAAATAGCAACTTTGACTGCCCATAACGAGCAGGCTTACCAGAGTCAGGCAAATACTGGTGTACAGATGTTGACGTTGTTACAACAACAGAATAATTTGAAAACCGCAACAGTATCGGAAGGCTTGACGGCGATGCACGCGACCACAGATGCACAGTTAAATGCAATCTATGGTGCTTACATCAAAAACGGTGCGACGATTAGCCAACAATTGATTGTATTAAAAGGGATTATGCAGCAACGTGGATTCGAAGCGAACGACGCGTTCATGAACGCATTACGTAGCGGAGATTTTAGCAAGATTGGTCAAGATAAGTCACAGGAAGTTGCTCAAGGCATTGCTTCTATGCCACCGATGATGTTTAAAAACGGTAAAGCTGGTCAAGATAAGTTAGTTGGTGGTTTGAAAGACGGTTCTATTAAGGTTGGGGACGCCGGTAACTATTTAACAAAACAAGGTGTCGTCGGTGCTGACAAGAATTTAGACAAGTACGAAAAAAATGGTGGCAAGTCCGGCGATAAAATAGCTGATGGTATTCGCAAAAAGAAAAGTAAAGTCAACGGCGCTGTCGATGATGTAACTAAAAGCGGTGCTGCTAAAGTTCGAGACTCGTATTCAGAGTTTGATTCAAACGGACAATACATTGCCGGTGGTGTTGCTTCTGGCATTAGATCTAATACTGGCGCAGCAGTTTCGGCAATGCAAAGCTTGGTTTCACAGGTAAATGCTGAGGCTAAGAAGACTGCTAAGATTCACTCGCCTTCACGTTTATTACGCGATGAAGTCGGCAGGTACCTAAGTTTAGGTGTCGCTACTGGTATCAGCGACCACGCTTATCAGGCAGTCAATGCTATGGGCAATGTAATAGCAAACGTGAGAGATGTCGCAACCGTTAAACCGTTGAATTTTAAGTTTAACGATACGATGGGCAACAGTTCACCGCTTGCTAATCACAGTTTTGATTTAAACGGCGGTGATTCGACCGTTACACGATTACTGCAACAAATCGTGGACAAGAATCAAGTGATTGTACTTGATACGGGGGCTTTAGTTGGCGAGACCAAAGGCGCGTTTAACGATGCGTTTGGTCAATCTGTTCAAGACGCAAATAGATGGAGGTAGTAAATTGGGGCAATATGAATTTGTCGATACAGGGCCTAACAGCTCTTTGACGGACGATTTAGCAATTACAGAAGGTTTGATATTTGGCAAATTTAATAGCTTTGAACAAGACTGGTGGTTAGTTGGCCGGCAAGCACCTAGCCCGTCCGAAAAAACAATTACGGAAACAATCCCATTTAGCCAAGGCGTGCTTGATTTCTCAACATTGAGCAATGATCGTTACTTTGATAACCGAGACGTTACTTATCAAATAATGACCGTTAACCATAATTATGCCGACCGTAAAGTTATTGAGAATCAACTCAAGAACCAATTAATGTCACTGGGGATTCAGGTTATTAAGGATACTCACGATAGCGGTTTGCATTGGTTAGGCAAGTGTAAATCAGTTTCGGTCAGTGACGACGCTAAGAATAGGGCTTTGACGGCAACGGTTGTTTTCGATTGTTATCCCTTCGCGATTAGCGATAATCCAGAAGGAACGGACGTCTGGGATGATGTATTTTTCCCAGATTGGGTATTCCAGAATACGAGTTACACGGTCAATGGGACGCATTACATTAATCTATTAAACATTGGTGCCCGAAGTGTGGATGTACAGATTGTCGTTAGCGGACAGATCACGATAAAAGGCGAGTTCGGCACGATGCAATTAACGACTGGAGTTTACACTGACACCCAGTTAGTAATGTCCCGAGGTGAAAATAAACTCACTCTAACTGGTAACGGTACAATCGAGTTTAAATTCTACAAAGAGGTGATGATTTAGTATGTATTCAATCATTGCTTACGACAGCCCTACCGATTCAGTCGGTAAGGCTATTTTTAATGTTGCAACAAATAAACTGGTGTCGGCTGGTAAGCTGACTCTAAAAGAATCGGATATTGATGATTTTCAATTGAGCGTCAATCAAAATAACCCGTTGTTCGGGAGCGTTAAACCATTACAAACACACATCGTTGTGAAACAAGATAATACGATTCTTTTTAAAGGGCGTGCCTTAAAGCCTAAGCGTGAGATGACGAGTTCAGGCCAATTCGTTCAGTCGTTCAGTTTCGAGTCCGTATTGGCTTATCTGTTGGATTCTACGCAACGATTTAAAGAAGTACACAACACGTCACCGGCTGATTTTTTTAAATTATTAATTGATGTCCACAACTCTCAAGTACCGGATTATAAACAATTTAAAGTCGGCAATATTGACGTGACTAATTCGACGGATAACGTTTATCGGTTTATTGATTATGCCAACACATATGACACGATTAAAGATAAACTTATTAGCCGTTTAGGAGGCTTTTTAAGGCTACGGATTGAGCCGGACGGTAATTACATTGATTACTTAAAAGAACCCGGAAAAGAGCATTTAACTAACAATCCAATCAAAGTGGGGCGCAACCTTAAAAGTGCGAGCGTAGAGATTGACCCAACCAGTGTGATTACGCGGTTTATTCCCTTAGGGGCAACGATTGAAAGCAATAACTCAGGTGGCGAAACTAATGTAGCTAATCCGCGGGTGACGATTGCTAGCGTCAACAACGGTAAAGATTACATTGACATTCCGGAGCTACAATCGGAGTTTGGTATTATTAACGGCACGAATGTCTGGGATGATGTTCACACGCCGGAGATGCTCAAACCAAAAGCAGAGCAGTGGATTAAAGACCAGGCAGCGGCCAAAGAACATTGGACGATTAGTGCCGTTGAAACTGGTTTAGATAGGTTTAAGACGTTTAATGTGTCAGACAGTTACCAGTTCATCAACCCGGCAGTAGCCGAGCCACAGTTGCTACGGATTACGCAAAAGGTAATTGACGTGCTTAGTCCTCACAGCTCAAGCCTGACAATAGGCGACAAGAAAAAGACGCTCACACAATACCAGAGTGACGCTTTAAATGCTGCTAAACAGGTAGATGCATTAAAGAGTCGAGTGGCTGCGCAGACGGCTAAGATTGTGACAATTAGCAACGAATTGGGTGAGATCGGAAGCATCAAAGAGGCTCAATCTACTCAAGATGAGTTAATTAAAGAACTTCAGGAACGGGTACAGAAACTTCAAGAGCAAACAGTTGGAGATCAATACTACGAAGGTAATATTATCGACGTATCTGAATTCCAAGGAACGATTGACTGGTCTAAGGTTGTTAATGCTGGTCTGGCGTTGTCTGTTATTAGAGTTCAATCAGGCAGTTCTCATATAGATACCAAGTATAGTGCTAATATCACTAACGCTATTTCTGCCGGTGCTAATTATGCAGTATATGCGTATTTCGCAGCAACCGATCCATCTGATGCAGCTGTGGAAGCTAATGACTTCTATAATCGTACTAAGGCAGTGGTTGGGTCGTCTAAAGAACCTCGCTTCTGGATGATTGATGTCGAAGCAGATTCAACTATCGGAACGTTATCCTCGTCTGTCACAGCATATATGAATAAACTTAATAGTTTAGGCATTCCAGATTCTAAGATTGTTATTTATGTAAGCAACGCTTTATATCCTTCAATTGATACATCTCGAACCCAGATTTGGATTCCAAGCTATGGCGTTAATGATGGTACGGTTGCTAATTCAAGGAAGCCACTTTATCCTTACGATTTATGGCAATACACAAGTGTGGCTCGTATCAGTGGTATCTCAGGAAACGTTGATATGAGTACAGAACCTAGTACGAGATTTAAAGATAGTTATCTAAAGAGATAAGGAGGTAGAAAATGGCAGAAGATATTTTAGGTTGGACTACTAAGGAAGTTACGTTTGATAAGAAAGTCGATTATCATGATGATACATCAACACCAGAGTTAACTATCACGCCATCAACAGACTTAGTAAAAGCCGCCGCAATAAACTCAGACCAGATTGCAGATAAGATGTTTGGTAAAGATGTACGAAAATCATTAGCTCAATGGATGCTACTGGGTGGGTATATGCTCGAGAAAGGTCTGATTACGCTTCAACAATTTCAAGCCGCCTTAAACAGCTTTGAAGACATTATGGAACACCGTCAGGTTGATGTTGAGAAACGTCAAACCAATGTTGAAGACAAATTCAGAGATGTGATTGCAAACGCAACAGTCGACAGCGAGCTCATCAACGCACGTAATTCTACAATCTACGGTAAGTTCCCAACCTTAGATGGACGACTGGAAAACATCGAACAAATGTTATCAATGGCTATACCGTCTGGTTATTTAGTCACTATCAATCATGGTCTTGGTCGTAATCCGGACGTTACGGTTAGTTATTACGAAGACGCGATTGGTACTGAAGTCGGAGGGCTTGGTAAAGCTACTATATTTGGTGGTACGAATGCTAAGTTCCTCGAATCGACTGATAGTTATGTAGACGCTAACATCGTTAAGATTGAATTACCTGCTGGGTTTGCGTTGCATGGCTATCCAGTTTACCAACCAGCAGACCGTTGCTGGTATGTTATCGATGGAAACCGTATTTTGAAGTTTGACTTGGGCGTCAAAGCACCTGACAATCCTAATATGGGTGACCAATCGGAACTGTAGAGGCTCCCAAATTCTTGGTGGTAAGACCGTTATCGGAAAGTTCCGCAAAATTAGATTGGGAGTGAATTAAATGATTTATTACATTTATCAAAATGATAAAAAGATTAAAGAGGTTAACGATGCTAAGACGGTGACAATTACCGGTTTAACACCTAACACAAGTTACACTTTTGCCGTCAGTGCTTGGAATGGTATTCGTGAGAGTGCAAAATCGAATGTTGTGACAGTCAAGACTGGCGATATTCCTGTAACTGAAATTACCTTGACAATTAGTAAGACGATGGAAGTCGGGCAATCAATTAAGGCGACTGTATCAATCACGCCGACAGATGCGACTAACAAAACAGTTGCTTACAAATCAAGTAACGAAACTATTGCCACGGTGGCTGCAGATGGTACCGTCAAAGCACTTAAATCTGGTACTTTTACCTTAACGGCAACTGCCTCCAGTGGTAAAGCGGCAACGGCTACAATTACCGTATATGAAGCATTAGTAACGGTAACTTCTTTAGCAACTTCCGATGTAACATCAAATGCTGTTACCCTAACATGGGTTTAGTAAAGGGGTGGTCCCTTGAATTACAAGGTATACGAAGGTGCAACACTCAAGACAACTGTTTCCAGTAAAACAGCAACCATTACGGGTTTAATACCAAGCACAAGTTATACTTTTGGTGTTATTCCCAACAATGGCCTAAAAGATGGTATACGTAAAGAAATCACGGTAAAGACACGTGGTCTACGTTTCATTATTCCAACAACATTGACGGTTGGTGCTTTAATCACGCTTAGATTTCAAACATACTCACTTGGATTAGTGCCAATTGGTACAGAACCATCAGGGATGTTTGGTGGTGGTGCAAAGACACCAGTTGAGGCCAAAGTTATCTCAAGCAATGATGGCTCAAGCACTATTGAGCTAAATAGCACTGATAGCAGTTTTACTGACGGAACACAATTTAAGAGACTAGAAGATGAGAGCTTTGGTGCATTTAACGGTACCAATGCTCTTTATTATTAGAAAAGGAGTATTAGTTATGGCAGAACTAACCAAAATTTTTACAGGTATGGAAAAAGGTCCGGAAGCTATTCAGGCTAATTTTGATTTTATAGATCAAAACAAACCAAATAAGACCGATGTCGAAGCAACAGTGGATATTAGCATTTGGCATAACGAGACGATGCGTAATGGTTTTACGGGTAGTGTTCACTGGAGGACGCTAAAATTTGCATCTTCTGATGTGATGTTAGTTGAGGTAATCGGTACCGTTGGTAACTTGAAAGAGAATTCTGGCAAGCTCATGTGTGACTTTCCTAGGTCACTAGTCCCAGCAAGAGAAATTCCATTTACGTGGGCACAGCCACGTAATAATGATTTTGATAAAGTGGGAATTAGTATAGGCGGGGAAAGAACCAGTATTCGGCTTAATTTTACAGTTGGTGGCCCAAGTAACCTTAACGTTGATATTCACCAAGTATATTGGACTGATATTGTATAGGAGATGTAGAAAATGAAGAAATGGTATTTATTTGATAAAGACACTGGAGCTTATAAGTTTAATTATTTGGAAGCTACTAAACAGCCTGAAAATTCGACAGACGTTGACCCAGGGGACAAGGTTAATCCTAGATGGACTGGGAGTGATTGGATTGAAGGGGTTGTGTTAGAGCCCACACCAATTGCACCAACCGAGACAGATAAACTCAAATTATTGGTCGGTAATCTAGTAGCAGAAAATGCCAAGAAAGAACAATCTATCAAACAGCTACAGACAATGACCGGATCATTAGTGGCGCAAATTGCTGAACTTAATAAAGGAGGAAACTAATATGTTCGAAATGATTAAACAATGCTATGACTGGGGCGTTTACACTGCCGACTATGTAAAGAGTTATTTTGTGGATAAATATCAATCAATCACTCAAGAACAATATGAACAAATTGTAGCGGCTAAACAATAGTCGCTTTTTATTTTGTAATAAGGAAGTGAAGAAGTGCTGGGTTTAGTCAAAGGAGGTGGCATCATGGATATTCTATTTTCAGGTGGGGTGCCAATTATTAATTGGTGGTTCATCCTTGTTGGCGCTGATCTAATTACAGGTTACGCCAAAGCGTTGAAAATGCATAGTTGGAAATCAGCCGTTAACCTGAAAGGGTTAGTCATTAAACTGGCAACGTTATGTACAATCGTGGTTGCATCAGCATTAGATCATGTAGCACCGTATGTTGGTGTAGTGATTCCGATTAATTTAGGGCTGATCTATACGGCGATTCTAATTGCCTATGAAGGTGGCAGTATTTTAGAAAACGCCCATGATTTAGGTATCAATGTTAAATGGTTAATGAAGTATTTAGATGTTTTTAATGAACAAATTGATGAAAAGGAAAAGGAGCAAAAAAATGACAAAATTAAATAAATTAGTAGTCGCCACGATGGCGGCTTTTTTAATGCTTCCGATTGGAGTCGCCAACGCTGCTAAAGATGACCAAGGTACTGACTTAGCCAAGTATCAAGGTAATATAGCGGTTACCGGATACAACACAGATAAGTTTATCATCGCTCAACTAGGTGGCTCATACGGCGGCACTTTTATTGATCAATGGACCTATGGTGGTCAAGTTGCGTCAGCTAAGGATAAGGGATTACGTGCTCATACCTATATTTGGTATGGTGTTGGTGGTAATAGTCAACTAGGCCAGTTCGCGCTAGACTATTATTTACCCAAAGTCCAAACGCCAAAAGGTTCCATTGTTGCGTTAGATTATGAAGATGGTGCGAGCGGTGATGTTAATGCTAATACGGATGCAATTTTGTATGGCATGCGCCGAATCCGTAATGCCGGTTATACGCCAATGTATTACAGCTATAAACCATACACGTTGGCTCATGTAGATTACAAACGTATTATTGCTGAGTTTCCAGATAGTCTATGGATTGCAGCTTATCCAAATTATTTGGTTACATCTAAACCAAATTATGCTGTTTTCCCATCAATGGACGGCGTGGCGCTGTATCAATTTACGTCAACGTACGTAGCTGGTGGATTGGACGGTAACGTTGATTTAACCGGCATTACTGACAATGGTTACACTAAACAACCAACTGCGCCAGTTACACCACCATCAAACAACGGCAATCAAGTCGCTAATCAAGATTACGCGCAAACTGGCACGTTTACAGCAAACACAACAGTTAATGTGCGTTCAGACGTAGCCAACAATTCGCCAGTAGTCGCGACGTATGCGCCAGGTGAATCACTAAACTATAATCATATTTACATCGTCGATGGAGTAGTTAAAGGGCGGTACACAAGCTATTCAGGCCAAACACGCTATGCGTCATTTGGTTACATTCCGGGCGATAGCTTTGGTACACGCACAGCTGCAGCAAGCAAGCGGACGTACACCATTCAATATGGCGATTCGTTCTGGTCGATTGCCAACAAGCTGGGCGTTAGCATGCATACCTTATCCGTGAATAATGGCAAGAGTATTAATTCGTGGATCTATCCAGGGCAAACTTTAAATTATTAAGCAACAAAATAAGCCTATCTCACTTTTAATAGTGGGGTAGGCTTATTTTTTTACATAAAAATAGCCTTAACTCTCGTCAAGGCCGTTGATGAACTCACTGATTTGATACTCTTCTAAAAATCTGTTGGTTCGATACAAGACTATTATAACACAAAATAATTAATTGTCATCCTTTAATTTGTGCCCGCAGATACTCGATGCCTTCATCAGTAATAATAAAGGTCCGAGCAAGTTTGCGATAGGTGCCCGGCTTAAGCCGCTCTGGGTACTTATTAATGAGCTGCTTAACGTAGCTTGCTTCCTTACCTAAGATTAACGACGCTTCTTGTGCCGTGTGTAGTTTGCTTAAATCCATGCTCATTGTATCCAACTCCTTAGTAACTCCCATTATCGTGATCGGCTTCTCGAACTTCAACGGTTTTATACTGAGTAGTATAAAAGTCGAATAATTTGTTGCCCTGATGTTTATGGCGGATTGTTTGTAACTCACGAGCTTCGGCTTCAACCGTTGCAGGTACTTGAGTGTGGTATTGACTATGCACGTTAAGTTCACCACCATTGTTATACCAGCTTGAATGAGATGTTTTAGTTTTGATAGTAACTAATTTACCAGTAAAATCAGCATTATCAATAATTATTTTTAATTCTAAAGCACGTTTCATATCGTCTTTTGTTTCATTTTCTAACCGTACCATTTCTTTAAATTTCTCTTCAGCGATTTTAGTTACTAATTTAGAAGCACCTTCTGATTTACTTAATTTGCCATTATTTGTGAAATGAGATACCGTGACGTTTCTTTTTGCGTAATCAATCCAATTAGAAGGTACGTCATCAAGATTGGCAATATAATTACTCCAACCTGTATCTTCGAATTTAACTCTGTAAATTTTGAATGTGATGGTTTTGATAATCATGATGTCCGCCCCTTTACTAACTTAACTTATACCTTTATTATACCTTTGGAAAGGTATGAATACAAGCATTAATCAAAACTTTTTTAAATAAAAAAGCCCCCATCAGTAGGGGGACTAGCTTAGCATTGATTTAACCGCGTTCTGTCGAGCTTTAGCAGCTTCTTCAATTGTAGAAAAAGTGCCAAGTCTCGTGCGTTTGCCCTTGACTGTGATTTCAGCGGCGTAACGAGTTGAACCATCGCGGTAGCGGACGACCTTAACGCCAGTAACGCCGGTAGTGTTGTCGCGCCGAACTTTGCGTGTGTCTCTAAGTAAGAAGACAGCCACATCATTGACCTTCTTGTTATTGTAACCAGCGCGCAAGCCAGTGTGATTAACGTCAGTCTTTAGATGACCGCAGCTGACGGTCTTACCGCCAACCAATTTATTGCTCGCAACTATTGTCTGTTTACCGCACGAGCAACTGCATAACCAGGCAGAGTGGCCGTTAAGCGAGCCGGTTCGCTTGATAACCGTTAATTCGCCGAATATTTGGCCTGTTAGTTCGAGAATTCGCATCATAATCACCGTGATTTCTAATTTAATGCCTTTATTATAATTGAATTTTTCAAATAAAAACAGCCCCTGATTTAGGGGCCAAATACTGCACACCTTTCGCACACTTAATGATCTATATCGGTGGTACATAAAGGGATGTGTATGGACGCCGCCTCCATAAAAGGTTGTTTTTAAAACATTTTAAATTTTGTTTAATGGCTTCAAACGTCACCGTAACGACGTTTGGAGTCATTTTTTTATGAACTGAAAAGGCGTATAAAAAAACTAATCCGTAAAAAAGCGGGATTAGTTTTGAGTGATGTTATTCAGTGGTTAGTGACACAATATTGCTTGTTTGATAATAGGTCGTGGGTTGGTCGTCTAGTGTTAGCCAATCAGCGTCAGCTAACAAACCTGCTAAGCTGGCAATCGGATTGGTGTGCGTTTCAGTTGTGATTGATTCAGAAGAACCCTTAAAGATTTCTTCTAGATAAAATGCTTGATCCTCACCGACGTTGAGATAACTGGTGTCGTTTTTCCAAGCATGGATTGTATCGGTAGCTTGAATGACGAGGGTTTGATTGTTGGCAAATGTTAATTTGAATGACATGGTAACGACCTCCTATAAAGTAATGATTGAACTAACTTCATTATAACAGTGGTTGGCTTATTAGGCGTGATTGACGCACCGGTTTAGCGTTCTTGTACGTTCGTTTTTTATTTTGATAAATCAATTCGCTTTTAAAGAACAGGCTTGGTATAATTTAAAGGACAGTTAGAGGAAGCAGGTACAATAATGGATTACGCAGAAATGGTAGATCGGCAAAAACACATTCGTAACTTTTCGATTATCGCCCATATTGATCACGGTAAATCAACGTTGGCTGATCGAATCTTAGAAATGACGGATACAATTGCCAAGCGCGATATGCAAGCCCAAATTTTAGATGATATGGAACTGGAACGCGAACGTGGGATTACCATTAAATTAAATGCGGTCGAGTTGCATTATCATGCCAACGACGGTGAAACTTATATTTTCCATCTCATCGATACACCCGGACATGTCGATTTTTCGTATGAAGTGTCACGGAGTTTAGCGGCCTGCGAAGGGGCTTTATTAGTTGTCGATGCCGCGCAGGGGGTCGAAGCCCAGACGTTGGCTAACGTTTATCTAGCGATTGATGATGATCTGGAAATCGTACCAGTCATTAACAAGATTGACTTGCCATCCGCACAACCAGACGTGGTTAAGGCTGAAATTGAAGAAATGATCGGGTTAGACGCTTCAGAAGCCGTTTTAGCCAGTGCCAAAAGTGGGATTGGGATTGCAGAAATCCTAGAAAAAATCGTGGCGGACGTCCCCGCGCCAACCGGCGATTTAAAAGCGCCCTTAAAAGCCTTAATTTTTGACTCAGTTTACGATAGTTATCGCGGGGTCGTTTTAAACGTCCGCGTCTTTGAAGGCACCGTTAAACCGGGTGATCGGATTCGTTTAATGAATAGCGAAAAAGAATTTGAAGTAACTGAAGTCGGCGTCATGTCACCGAAAGCCGTTAAACGTGATTTCTTGATGGTCGGCGATGTTGGCTATATTACCGCCAGCATTAAAACGATTCAAGATACGCGGGTTGGTGATACCGTGACTTCAGCGGATAATCCGGCTGAAGAGGCGTTGAAAGGTTATCGTCATATTCAACCGATGGTTTATTCAGGGATGTATCCCGTCGATAACGCGAAGTTTAACGATTTACGTGAAGCGTTAGAAAAACTCCAACTGAATGATGCGGCTTTAGAATTTGAACCGGAATCATCACAAGCCTTAGGGTTTGGTTTTCGTTGTGGCTTCTTAGGCCTTTTGCACATGGATGTTGTTCAAGAACGGTTGGAACGTGAATTTAATTTAGACTTGATTATGACGGCGCCTTCCGTTGATTATCACGTTAATTTAACCGATGGCACCGAAGTGGTGGTTGATAATCCATCAGAAATGCCCGAACCGTCTAACATTAGTGAGCTTAAAGAACCGTACGTTAAAGCGTCGATCATGGTGCCTAATGAATATGTTGGATCGGTCATGGAATTAGCGCAACGTAAACGGGGTGAATTTGTCACGATGGATTATTTAGATACTTACCGGGTCAACGTGATTTATAATATGCCGTTGTCCGAAATTATCTTTGATTTCTTCGATGATTTGAAATCGAATACTAAAGGTTACGCCTCATTCGATTATGATGTGACTGGTTATCGCGCGAGTGAATTGGTTAAGATGGATATTCTATTGAATGGTGAATCGGTTGATGCGTTGAGTTTCATCGTTCATCGTGATTTTGCTTTTGAACGCGGCAAGGCGATTGTTGGTAAGTTAAAAGAAACAATTCCACGTCAACAATTCGAAGTACCGATTCAAGCGGCCATTGGCAATAAAGTCATCGCACGATCAACCGTGAAAGCCTTCCGGAAAAATGTGTTGGCTAAATGTTACGGTGGCGATATTTCTCGGAAACGTAAATTACTTGAGAAACAAAAAGCCGGTAAGAAACGGATGAAATCCGTGGGCTCAGTGGAAGTGCCACAAGAAGCCTTCATGTCCATTTTGAAGATGAACGATGAAGATAAGACCGGTAAATAAGGATTCTTAAAAATTGAATAAGCCCGAAATAGTCGTTTTGCCGACCATTTGCCTACGCGATTTTGGGTAGGTTGGCAAATCGGCTATTTTTTTCTTAAAAAAAGCCACGATTGAAGCGCTTTACATGGTATATTTAAAGTACCAAAAGGAGGGTTTACCATGATTATGAATTATCAACATATTTTAGTGGGAATCGACGGTTCTAAAGCATCAGATCGCGCATTTGAACGTGCAGTCGCGGTGGCGAAGGGCAATCAAGCAAATCTCGATATTGCCCAAATAATTCCTGATGGTGATTTTGCGGTTTCAGCGGTTGGTTTATCGGCTAGCTTAATCGCACATGAAAAGACAATTGTTCAAGCAAAATTAGCCGATAAAGTGCAGTATGCACACCGAAATGGCGTTGATAATGTTGATTCGATTTTGAAATTTTCAACACCACGTCAAGAATTAACCAAGACGATTCCCGAAGCACAGGGGACTGATTTAATTATTTTAGGGACCAGTGGACAAGGCGCGATTGACCGGTTTGTTTTAGGATCGGTTGCGCAATATGCTAGTACGCACGCTAAGGTTGATGTTTTATTGGTGCGTTAATGACTTGAGACATTAAAAGAGGCCACCCAACCAGTAATATCTGGTTGGGCGACCTCTTTTTTTATGTTTAAAATTAGTTGGTGTAACGAACAGCAGTGCCATATGCTGCAACTGATTGCATATCAGTACCGATTGAACCAGAGTCAAAACGCATCATGACAACGGCATCAGCGCCCATATCAGCCGCATTTTTACGGAGACGGGTAAGGGCAACGTCGCGTGATTCAGTCATCATTTCGGTATAAGCCCCGATTTCGCCACCGACCACGTTTTTAAGTGAAGCACCGATGTTTTTAAAGACGTTTTTAGATTGAGTTGTTAACCCGAAGACTTCACCCAAAACTTCGTAATTTTTACCGGGGATATTTTCAGTGGTTGTGATTAAGATTTGATTTGTCATATTGAACACTCCTTTAAGGTTATTAATTCATTTACTAATAATAGCGTAGCAGATATGCTGAAGGCGGTCAATTAAATTGCCATCAATCGATGATTTTTAAAGCCTTTTGAGGGACTTCTTTTTGTGGAACGGCTTCGTAACCATTTTCAGATTTGGCGCGAGTATAACTAATTTTGAGGTAGGCATTGCGCTTAAGGGGGGTATTATCTTCTTTCATGCTATTAAAATTTAAGGTCTTAGTTTGACCAGCTTGATCGGCACCCTTTAATTGGTAACGATAGCTAACATAGTCAGCACCATCGTCAGCATGATCCACTTGGCGTTCACCGTTGGTTGTGACTTTAACGTAGTAGTAGTGCGGACTGTAGCGATATTGATAGATGCCGCCTAAACCCAATAGGATTAGAATTGGGAGTGCGATGATTAGTATTTTTTTGGCCATTGAAGGCACCTCCTAAGTTGATAAGTTTATTATGCCGGAAAATTAGTTTGTGCACCATTTATTTGGCTAACAGTCAGCTAACAAATTTGTTAGTTCGTTAAACCATTTCGTGTAAGCGCTTGCCAAAAGATGCTTAATGTGCTTAGATGGAACTGATTAAAGTTATAGGAATGGGGGATTATGTTGACTGAACAAGATTTTATTATGCGCCAAGTTAAATCGTTTGCGGCGGGATTAGGTTATGTATTAGGTGGCCATCAAGAAGCGCAATCAGAAATTATTTTAGAACAAGAACAAGGGCAAATCGATAAAATCAAGCAGCAATTATTACAATTATTGCGTAATGACCATGTGAAGTCGGCATTGCAGGTGTATTATGCGCAACAATGGCGGTTACCACAAAGTGACGATTGTGAGTTGGGCCACTGGTTGTTGACTAAATTAGAACAACAGCATATTCATAATAAGCGTATGATAATTGAGTTGAAAAATTATTTAGTAAAAATCGTTAAAGACTAAAAGAACCCACCTAAGATTAAAGTAGGTGGGTTCTTTGGCCGGTTATTTAAAAAATAGAATCAATAGTAACGTGATTAGTGCAGGTAAACACTGTAGGAAGAAAATTTTCTTAGTGGCGGTGAAAGTCCCATATAATGCGACAATTACAATGTATAACATCAATAGCGATAAGACGGTCATTAGTGTTTGACCGCTGAATAGCAAGTTTGCCATAAGAATGGTAACCCCTAACATGCCGTTATAGATACCTTGATTTCCTAAAGCCACTTTAGCGTTAGGAAGACCCACAAAATTAAGTGGCATGTCAAAAGCGTTGGCTTTAGTTTGGTCACTGGCAAACATTTCGATGCCCATAATGCCAAGATGTTCGATGGCGATTAGACTAGTTAAAACGATAATTAATAAATGCATTCTTAGAACTCCCCTTCAATGATCATTTTCAGTATAACAAAGTTGTTGATTAAAGCATAAGATAAGCGCTGAACGGGTATTCCGTTAAAGGCGGTCTTAGGTTGATTTCTATGGGATTAAATGGAGATCATAGTTGATGAGACCAAGCACGTGGTGGGTGATTGAAGAAGCCCCGCCATAGAGTGGGGCCGCTTCAATCATTGGTGATAATTGAATCCGCGGTTGATTAGTAGGGGCTAATTCAGCGTAACGTGTTTTAATATTATCGATTAGACTAGGAATTTCACCCACAATTCGAGATTGTAAGTAAATCGTATCGGGACTAAAACTTTGATCGAGATTATAGAGTATAAAAGCAATCGCATTAATGAATTCTAGCATGAGTTGACAAGTATCTGGATCAGACAAACGATAATATTGAAGAAATAGTTCTCGATCCAAGTGAGGGACGGATTTGATTAGTTTAAGCCGATTGAAGATGGCATCTTCACTGAATGATTGTTCAATGGGTTTAAATTGAGTGGTGTTTGGTTCAGGATAAAAGATAGAACGACCGATTTCACCGGCTTGACCGCGCCGGCCTCGATAAAGTTTATGGTTAATAATAATCCCGGCCCCAATCCCATTATGAACATCCAAAGCAATGATATTGCGTTCAGTTGGTTGGATTAAATAATCGCTTGCGGCAATGGCGGCGAGATTGGCCTCATTTTCAAGAATCACTGGTACGTTAAATTCTGAAAGCGCGTCTTCTAAATTAATATTAGCCATATCTATAAAAGGGGAATCAATAACGTGATTATGGTCAACAATCCCATTAATTGCAATTGAAATGCCTAATAAACCATGGGTTGCTTTCGGAATTGCCACTTGACGAATTTGTGATTTCATCATGCTAACGATGGTTTCGATGGGTTGATCAATTACAGGCATTGAAGAGAACGAGATTTTTTCGCCATTGATCCAGTTAACCATCATCCGTAAGTGATGGTGGCCCAATTCGAAATTAATTGAGTAACCGTAGTGGCGATTAAATTTAATTAAAATGGGCCGCCGACCACCAGCTTCTGAACTCGTTCCTTGGCCGATTTCTTTAATATAGCCTTGCTGTGAGAGCGTTGTGTACAATGATGAGATGGTCGATTTATTGAGTTTTAAATGATTAGCGATTTCAATCCGACTCGTTTGTGGTCGATTAAATAATATTTGTAACATTAATTTTAAATTCAAATCACGCATTGCATCCTGATTAATTGATCCAGCCATAATCGTGCTCCTTAAGAATTGATAATACAATAAGCATACCAGAATTACGTGTTAATAAGCACTTTTTTAAAGGAAATCCATTTTAAACAATGGCACGCATCATTAAAATAAATAAAAAACAGAAAACGCTTGAAAAAATCAGAGAAAGGGGTTACATTATATGTTGTAAGTTAGTTGTTTGAAAAAACTAACATAAAAAGTGTTAAGGAGATTTTAGTGATGAAATTATTTAATCAAGAAAAAATGACATATGTCGGTAATCAATCAGGTTTGAAAGCTGGGAATGGTTTTCATTATTATAATCCTGATGAAATGATTAATGGCAAGAAAATGAGTGACTGGTTGAAATTCTCTGTTGCTTACTGGCACACAATGGATCAACGTTTAGTCGATCCATTTGGCGATGGCACAGCTCAACGTCCATGGGATAAGATTGAAGATCCAATGGAACAAGCGTTAGCTAAGGTTGATTATTTATTCGAATTTTTAGATAAAATGAATGTTGAATACTTTGCCTTCCACGATCGTGATTTAGCACCAGAAGGCAACACTTTACGTGAAACCAATGCTAACTTAGATAAAGTGGTTGATCATTTAGTTGAAAAAATGCAAGAAACGGGCAAGAAAGTTCTTTGGAATACGTCAAGTCTCTTTACGAACGCCCGCTTCGTCGCTGGTGGTGCCACGGCCCCATTTGCTGATATCTTTGCTTATTCAGCCGCTCAAATCAAACATTCATTGGAAATCGCTAAACGGGTTAACTCTGAATCATACGTTTTCTGGGGTGGTCGTGAAGGTTACGAATCACTATTAAACACTGATATGAAATTAGAACAAGATCACATTGCTAAATTCTTCCATCTCGCTAAGGATTACGCTAACGAAATTGGCTATACAGGTCAATTCTTATTAGAACCAAAACCAAAAGAACCAACCTCACATCAATATGATACTGATGCAGCGACAACGATTGCTTTCTTGAAGACTTACGGTTTGGAAAAAGATTTCAAATTGAACTTGGAAGGTAACCATGCTTACTTAGCAGGTCATACTTACGAACACGAAGTTCGCGTGGCCCGCGATGCCGGTTTATTGGGATCGTTAGATGCTAATATGGGCGACAAGTTAATTGGCTGGGATATCGACGAATTCCCAAATGACATCTATGAAGCAACACTTGTGATGTACGAAATGCTTAAAAACGGTGGTCTACCAACTGGTGGTTTGAACTTCGATGCGAAACCACGCCGTCAATCATTCTCAATGGATGATCTATTCTTAGCCCATACTGCTGGGATGGACACATACGCTGCCGGCTTGAAAGTAGCTAGCAAATTGATTGAAGATCGCGTCTTTGACGAAGTGATTGAAGATCGTTACAGTTCATTTAAGTCTGGGATTGGGGCTGATTTTGAAGCTGGTAAAGTCACGTTTAAGGACTTTGAAAACTACATTATCGACAAGCCACAAGCAGAATTAATTGCAGCCACTAAATCAGGTCATTTGGAACAATTAAAATCGACTTTAAACAACTACATCTTTAGCGTATTAGGCAAATAATTGAGATAAAAGAGCAATGGCAATCGTCCAGCGCTCTTTTATTTTCGAAATCATTATAGAATGGAGTTAGACAGATGGGATTAGTATTAGGCGTTGATTTAGGTACGAGCGCAGTTAAGGTGTCAGCCGTTAACCAACAGGGTGAAATTGTGGCCCAACAAGGGTTTGATTACCAATTATCACAACCCAAGCCCGGTTATAGCGAACAAAATCCGGAAGACTGGGTGACTTCAACGACGGTCGCGATTGACCGACTAATTTTAAAAGACGGCATTCAGGCTAACGAAATTGAGGGGATTAGTTATTCAGGGCAAATGCACGGATTGGTCTTGTTGGATGACAATAATCAGGTTTTACGACCAGCTATTTTGTGGAATGACACGCGGACCACGGCGCAATGCAAAGAAATTCTGAATCAAATGGGCCAAACTTTTATTGATATCACTCGCAATGTACCGCTTGAAGGCTTTACACTACCTAAAATTTTATGGGTCAAAGAAAATGAACCACAAATTTTTGCGAAGGTTAAAACAATCCTCTTACCAAAAGACTATTTACGCTACCGGATGACCGGCGATTTAGCGATGGAATATTCCGACGCCGCCGGTACGGTGGTGTTAGATGAAGAAAATAAATGTTGGAGTCAAGCGATTGCGGATCAATTTGATTTGCCAATTAGTATTTTTCCTAAATTAATTGAATCAATTGATTTGGCGGGGACGATTAGTGATTCATACGCGACTTTCTCCGGTTTAAAAACGACTACTAAGGTTTTCGGTGGGGCGGCCGATAACGCCGCTGGTGCAATTGGCGCCGGTATTTTATCACCAAACATGGTGATGTCCTCGATTGGCACCTCTGGGGTCGTTTTGAAATACGAGGATTCAGCCGATGTTAATTACAATGGCGGCCTCCATTTCTTTAACCACGCGATTCCCAATAAGTATTATACGATGGGGGTTACTTTAGCGGCCGGCTATAGCCTGTCATGGTTTAAAAAGACGTTTGCACCAGAAGCCGACTTTAACGATTTTGTAACGGCGGCAGCCGATTCAACGGTCGGGGCCAACGGTTTGCTGTTCACACCATACATTGTCGGCGAACGGACACCTTATCCTGATGGCGATATTCGCGGCAGTTTTATCGGAATTGATGGCACGCATACACAAAAAGATTTCACGCGCGCAGTTTTAGAAGGGATTATCTTCTCGTTTGCGGATATCATGGAAATTTTCGATGCGAAAGGCAGTCATTTTGATACCGTAGTTTCCATCGGCGGTGGGGCGAAGAGCCCGGTTTGGTTACAAATTCAAGCCGATATCTTTAATAAAAAAGTCGTCTCATTAGTCAACGAACAAGGCCCCGGAATGGGCGCTGCGATGATTGCCGCGACTGGTGTGGGTTGGTTTGATTCCGTTCAAGATACAGCTAAGGCGTTTGTCAGCTATGGCAAGGAATACTTACCAAACCCTGAAAACGTTCAAAAATATCAAACATTGCATAAGCTCTACAAAAAAATATACGGCCAAACGGCTGAAATTAGTCATGGTTTGATGGCTTATCGAAGAACGATGTTATAAGAAAAGTGCCACACGATAAATATTAAATTTATCGTGTGGCGTTTTTTGATTGTAGCTAGCAACAGGACTGACATTTTAATTTTTTTAGAATTTATACAGTATTTATCAAGGTATATTGTATTATTAGTTATACAAAAGGTATTATAGATAATTAAAGAGTGAATGATTAGTCTATTTTTTATAGAAGATGTTATTTATTTATAAAGTGAATAGATGAGAACCGGTGTGGGTTTTACGCTAGAGAAGGAACCTCTGAAAGTTAATGAAATTACAAGTCGTTATAGAGTGTTTTACACGAGATAATACTTTAAATTTGGTAAAGCAACTTCAGCGCGGCTGCGGAGATTGATTTAGAATAGATAAAGTTACTAGCAGCTCAGTTGAATTTTTGAGACAATTATTGTTAGCGCAAAATAATTGGAGCAGATGATCTATCAATGATGGCAAAAATATTTATGGAGGTAATTCAATGAGTGTAATTGATGATGTTGTAAAAGAAGTTGATACTGTGATGGCGATGGTTGATTTGGAACAGATTCATCAAGCAGAGACTTTAATACAAAAAGATAAACGAATTTTTATTTTAGGAGCTGGACGTTCAGGATTAATGGCGAAAGGATTCGCTATGCGGTTAATGCATATTGGATTTACAGTTTTTGTGATTGGTGAGACAATTACGCCGTCTATTCAAGGAGATGATATTCTCGTATCAGTTTCTGGATCTGGTCAGACACAGCGTGTTTTAGAATTGACAAAAAAGGCCAAACGAGATGGTATAAAAGTTGTTGCAGTTACGAGTAAAGCTGATTCGCCCTTAGCTCAACTTGGAAATGCAATAATTATTGTACCGGGAGCAACTAAGAATGGCTATGGTGTTCAGTCCATCCAATTACTTAGTACATTATTTGATCAGAGTGTGCATATTACACTTGACGTTTTATGTTTAGAAATAAGTCGTCGTAATCATGTCACAAACGATGAAGCTAAAGGCGTGCATAGTAATTTAGAATAAAAGATATTCTATGGTATTATGAACGATTGAATTAGTGGCAACGTATCTTAAGGGCCTTTTTGTTAGGGTTTATACCAAAATTAGTCTAGGGATACATAGCCAACGTAAAAGTGTAGCTAGAGGTATTTTGGATATAGATATGGGGCGCCGAATTGAACCGACAATAAAATCGATATCATAAAATCTATTTTTATTGGGGGACTAGTACGGCAAGGGGATGGCTGCATTATTAATTGAGTATCAAGTTAAAAAAGCAGTTTATCCCGAAATTGAAGGATAAACTGCTTTTTGAATTTTTTAAACTAGCGATGAGCGACGATGGAAACTTTGTGTTTTTAGTTTTCAGTCTAATTTTAGATAAAAAAGTTATTAGTCCATTAATCGGATTGATAACTTTTTCTTTTGTTATCATGTATACTTATATTAGAAAAATTATTTAAATGATGAGGACTTTATACATGACTAAAAAATTAGTAATTACCGAAAAACCGAGTGTGGCCAAAGACCTAGCCAAAGTGTTGGGGACTACACAAAAAACTAAAACATATTATGAAGGCGATCAATACGTGATCACGTGGGCGTATGGTCACTTATTATCCCTTAAATTACCGGAAGACATCAAAAAAGAATGGCAACAATGGCAGTTAGAAACTTTGCCGATTATTCCCAAACAAATTGGGCTAAAACCACTTCCTAAAACGACGGGCCAATTAAAGGCAATCAGTCATTTGGCTAATCGCAAAGATATTAGTGGCGCAATCATCGCGACGGATGCGGGACGCGAGGGGGAAGCTGTTGCCCGCTATATTTTGGAATGGATCAAGTTTGATAAACCGGTCGAACGGCTTTGGATTTCATCGCAAACTAATAAGGCGATTCAGGATGGTTTTGCCCATTTGAAACCAGCTAAACAATTCGATAACCTCTACGCTTCAGCGTTGGCACGGGGGAAAGCCGATTGGTTAATCGGTCTGAACGTGACGCGAGCGTTGACCACTAAATATGAAGATAGCTTATCGGCGGGCCGGGTTCAAACACCGACGCTGGCTTTTGTGCGCGAAACCGAGGACCAAATTAACCGGTTTAAACCGCAAACCTACTATACAATTCAGTTGAACTATCAAGGTCAGAACGCGACATTACAATTGGCTAATCCCCAACAATTTACGAGTCGGGAACAGGCTGATCAATTAGTCGCGCAATTAATGCAACAACCAGGCCAAGTGATGGCCGTTCAAACTAAAAAACAATCACAAAGTGCACCGTTACCCTATGATTTAACTGAATTACAACAAGTGGCTAATGCCAAATATGGTTTGTCCGCTAAAAAGACGTTGTCATTGGTTCAATCGCTGTATGAAATGCACAAAGCAGTCAGTTATCCGCGGACTGATTCGAAATATTTATCAACGGACATCAAGGCGACTTTGAAGGACCGTTTATCGGCACTCGTTAAGTTTGATCCGCGTGCGAAACACTATTTAGGCCAAGGGGCTAAAGTGTTACAACCAGCGGTTTTTAATGATCAAAAAGTGACCGATCATTACGCGTTGATTCCAACTGAAGAACCAGCCCGGGTCGCTAAACTATCCAACGATGAATTAAAAGTTTATCGGTTAATCGTCGAACGATTCTTAGGCTTATTCGCAGCCCCCCACGTTACCGCAGTTACTAAAGCGACGGTTCAATTTGGCAAGCACACATTTAACTTTAAACAAACGCAAATCATTGAAGTCGGTTGGAAGACCACTGAAGAAACGCCAACTAAGCCTTTTGATTGGTCAAAAGGCGCGACGATTCCTGGTCAGTTTAAGATTAAAGAGCAGCTGACGAGTTCGCCTAAGCCACTGACCGAAGGGACCTTACTCGGTAAAATGGAGAAATATAGTTTAGGAACGCCGGCAACACGAGCGGAAATTATCGAAAAATTGGTAAAGACCGAATTGGTGACCCGTAATGGCAATCATTTAGCGACGACCCCTAAAGGTCAGCAACTATTAAAATTAGTCAATAAAAGCCTGGTATCGCCTGAATTAACCGGTCAGTGGGAACAATCACTCGAAGCGATTGCCCATGGTCAGAAGCAACCTGAGGCCTTTATTCAAGAGATTGAAACGGCTACGAAACAACTAGTCACCGAAATTAAGACGAGCCAAACTGAATACCACGATTTTGCGTTGACTAATAAAAAATGTCCAGAATGTGATCATCCATTAAAGGAACGCAATACCCGTGATGGCAAGATTTACGTTTGTACCAATTGTCATTATCGTCGTCGCAAAGATCCGAAGATTTCCAATCATCGTTGTCCACAATGTCATAAGAAAATGGCGATTGTTGAAGGCAAAAATGGCGCCTTCTTCCGCTGTTTAACGTGTGGCACGACCGAAAAAATGATGGACAAGAAAGATCGTAAAAAGAAAATCTCAAAACACGAAGAACAACGTTTATTGAAACAGGTCAATCAAGAAGATGAACCTGCTGAAAGTCCATTAGCAGCCGCATTGCGCAAAGCGATGGAGAAGTAAAAAATAGCACGCCACCAGATATATTTCTGGCGGCGTGCTGTTTTTATTTCGAACTATTGCGCAAGGTTAACGTTGTGCCAATCGTAATCACTTGGGGAATCACTTGGTCGGCGTTGAGTTGTTTAATCAACAATTCAGCGGCGGCTTGACCCATTTGATCGGTGTAGACTTTTACCGAGCTTAAAGTCGGGAAGGTGTATTGGCAAATTGACGTATCGTTAAAGCTAATCAAACTGAGTTGTTCTGGGACTTGGATCCCGGATTCATGTAAAGCGCGGAGGGTCCCGACAGCCATTGCATCGTTAGCGATAAATAACGCTTCCGGTAAATCAGTTGAATGTTCTTTTAAAAGTTGCATCGTTAATTGATAACCAGATTCTGGGGTGAAATCGCCCGTTAAAATCCATTCTGGATGATATAGGTTTTTGGCGGTTAAATAAGTTTCAAAATGGGTTAGTCGTGGATCGATGCCAAGTTGAACTTGATCGGCGGTACTTTCTTGACCGGTCAGCATCCCAATTTTAGTGATTTTTTGAGCGATGAAGTGGTCAAGCACGCTTTTAATCGGTGATTTAAAATCGGTCATCACACAGCTGATTTCATAATCCAAGGTATTCATATCAACAAAAACTAAATTAGGGTTTAATTTCTTTAAACGTTGGATTTGAGCTGGGCTGTATTTACCAATCACAATCACGCCGAGCGCGTCAGAAAGGGTGTTGAAGGGGTCGTTTTGGAAGAAACGGGTGACTTCATAACCCAATTCCTGTAATTTCGTTTCAACGCCTAAGCGAATCGACAAATAATAGAGATCTTCCAACTCTTCTTTGGCGGTATACCATTCAACGATGGCAATCCGACCGTGTTGCGGATTATTTTTTTTAGGACTCTTCGTGTAATTTAATTGTTCCGCTGCTTCAAAAATCCGTTGGCGCGTTTCGTCGCCAACTGATAAAGTTTGATCATAATTTAAGACGCGAGAAACAGTTGCGTTCGAAACGTTGGCTAATTGGGCGATATCTTTAATGGTTGCCACAGGCGCACCTCTCAATTCGTTGTTTACCTATCTAGTTTAGCATATTAAAACCGATTAAAACGTTCTTTTTAAAAAAATAGTTTGATTTTTTAGTAAATATTTAGTAAAATGAAAGCGATTAATAAAGGAGGAATTTATGATGAACATGACAGACTTGAAAAACGCATTTAAAGACACTTATAAAACCGAAGCTGAGGCCAGCTATTTTGCACCCGGCCGGATTAATTTGATTGGTGAACATACCGATTACAATGGTGGTCACGTTTTCCCAACGGCGATTACCTTAGGGACTTATGCAACGGTGGCGAAACGCGACGATCAAACCTTTAAATTAATTTCCGGTAACTTTGAAGACGCCGGTGTGATTTCATTTGACCTAAGTGATCTTTCTTATCAAAAAGCACATAACTGGGCGAATTATCCAAAAGGGATGATTGTTTATCTTCAAGAACAAGGTTATACAATCAATCACGGTTTGGATATTTATCTAAAGGGTAATATTCCCAATGGTGCTGGGTTGTCATCATCAGCCTCAATCGAGTTATTAATGGGTGTCATTCTTGAAGATCAATTTAACTTAGATATTGATCGCGTTGATTTAGTTAAGACTGGTGTGATGGTTGAAAATAAATTTATCGGGGTTAACTCTGGTATTATGGATCAATTTGCAGTCGGCATGGGTAAAGCGAACCACGCAATTTTATTAGATACGAATACCTTGGATTACGATTTAGTCCCAATTGATTTACAAGACAACGTGATTGTCATCATGAATACCAACAAACGCCGTGAATTAGC